>VFHG01000378.1 GCA_009392075.1 SAR202 cluster bacterium | reverse complement strand
GGGGGGGGGTGGGGGGGGGGCCGCGTTTCTAGAGGGCCATATCAGTAGCGGAACCAGCCTAACCCAATCTCCGAGCCACCGGCAAAACCTTGTCAGCCAGGTGCTCCATCACCTTGATGCAGTCAGGCAGGCTCTCCACCCTGAAGTCGTAGGTCAGTTGGTCAATCCCGATCTCCTGACAAGCCCCCAGGTCGTCGATAACCTCTTGGGTGGTGGCCACCAGAGAGCCGCCACTTCTCACGTAACCACCTTCACCCAGACCCATGTCGGTGAAATGGAGGCTGCGCTTCAGCGAGACAGTGACCTCAGATTGGACGCGTCCCTCTTTCTCGACGCGCTCCCGAAGGTAGGGGAGGTTTTCGGCCACGAATTCCGGTGTCTGTCGTGTGGTGTGCCAGCAACTGCCGTATCTGGCGGTTCTGCGCAGGGCTGCTTTGGTATGCCCCCCAACCCAGACAGGTATCCCCGGCTGTTGGACCGGCTTGGGCTCGAATTGGATTCCGTCGATGCTGTAATACTTGCCGTGGAACTCCGGGTTAGGCTGGCTCCAGAGCGCTTGCATGATCCCCAAGAACTCGTCGGTCATCGCGCCGCGTTGGTGGTAGTCCAATCCCAGGATCTGGAACTCTTTCTCCAGCCAGCCCACTCCCACGCCGCAAATGATGCGGCCGCCGGTCAAAACATCCAGCGACGCGAACATCTTGGCCTGGACCACCGGGTTGCGGTAGGGCAGGATGATCACCGTGCTGCCTAGCTTGATCCGGCTGGTGCAGGCCGCCAGGAACCCCAGCAACGTCATAGTCTCCAGGAACGGTTCGTCTGACGGTCGGGAGAACGACCCATCGCTGGTGTAGGGATACTGGTTGGTGCCTTCGGTTGGCAGGACGATATGGTCGCCGGCCAAGACCGACTCAAAGCCCAACGCTTCTGCCGTCTCAACGAATCGCCTCAAGCCCGGCACGTCGGGTATCCGGGGTATCGAAAGTCCGATTTCCAAATCTAATGCCTCCAACGTTGCTGAGGGGTTGTGGTGGATTTTGTAAAAAGATAATTCGGCGTGTGAGGGCACGTAGCGTCAGGGGAGTATAAACCCGCGCACGCCGCCGGACAAAACTGAGGCCATTTGCGGAGTACTGTACACATGCTATAATCCTTGGAACTTCCGCCAGGCACACTGCAAAATCAGAATGTGCTTTTTGGCAAAAGGCGAAAATAGGAGGGATGTCATGGAGAAAGGGAGTACGACGATAGACGGCGGCTCAGTAGAGTTTGCGATGAGCTACCGGCAAGAGATAATGGATGATCAGGGTCTATGTTTACAGGTATATTCTAAGATTGACGGTGATGATACAGAGATCTTAAGGTTCGACTGCTTCGACCAGGCTCCACACTATCATTACGGTCCCGAGAACCACAATATCCGTCTGTTCTTGGACAAAACTACATGTGGAACTCCGTTTGGTTGGACTATGGACAACCTTAGGAACAATCTTTCCACTATGGTCGAGCGGTCTGGTTACGATGAACTAGCCGCCAAGATTAAGGCTTATCCTGTGTCAGCATCGGTTCTAGCAGAAGTCGAATCTAAGGGCCGACACTTGATTTCCAATGAGCGCCGGACAGTCACTCACAAATTCGAGCGAATGCTAGACAGCGATGTATTTGCTGTTGGTAACATCCGTATCGGTCTTGAATACCGCTTACTACCGCAGATAAATAGCGAAGGCTTAGCGATCCACGTGTTAACAGACATCGCTGGACAGAACGTGGAATTACTGGCGTTTGATTGCTTTGATAGCGGGCCACATTATCACTACGGCCCTAGGAATCAAGACATACGAATATATTGGGACACTACTACCTCTGGTGAAACGTTGAGGTGGACTATTGACCAGTTCAAAGCCGGTAACATTAGGAAAATGATTGATCGAGCCGGTTACCCAACGGTGGCTAATGACGTGGATGAAAGCTTACTCCAATCTATGATGCCTGAGATCGAACGACGAGCATTCGAATTGGTGGCCGAGAACAAAGGTTCCCAACCCACCGCGAATGATCAACGAAAGACCAAGGCACAATTGATCGATGAGCTGGAATCTTTGCGAGAGCAAGTAGCGGCTCTTTAAGAAATCAGAGCTTCTTCCTGATCTAATATAGAGGCGGTTTGGGATAAAAATCCTAAACCGCCTCTATTATTCTTTGCCTTCAGCGACCCTGAACAAACGGTGTGCAGAAGGAGTGCGTATTATCGCAGTTCCACGCCGAGCTTACATCATCGTATATCCACCGCTGACGCTCAGTGTCTGCCCAGTGATGAAACTTGCCGCGTCAGAGGCTAAGAAAACTACTGCGTTAGCTACTTCCTGCGCCGTACCCATGCGGCGGAATAGATAATTTCTCTCCACCTTCTCTCGAACATCCTCTGTGAAGATGCCTCGCATCTCCGTCCACATGCTCTCTTCGCTGATGGACTCGTCTTCTGGAGGAACTACCAACCCGGGGCACACCACGTTTAGGCGTAATCCGTAGCGCCCGGTCTCCCTGGCCACCGACTTGCTCAGGGCGATCACCCCGGCCTTGCAGGCGGAATAGACTGCCTCCCGGTATTCGCCCATCCGTCCAGCGTCGGAGCTGATGCAAACGATAGCCCCGGCCTCTTTCTCGATCATCCCCGGCAGCACGGCGTGGATGCAGTTGATGGCTCCCCAGAGGTTCACCTGGACCTCCCGCTCCCATTCGTTCCTTGGCTTTTCCATGAACAGCCGGTCGACGGTCCAGCCCACGTTGTTCACCAGAACGTCCACTGGTCCAAACTCGGAGATGGCTACCTCGATCATGGTGGCCACTTTCTCCGGGTCGGTGACGTCCGTGGGGACGACGTTCACCACGGCGCCCGTATCCATGGCCGCCACCTCTCCGGCAACGATCTCGCCTTGGCTGGGCACTAACTCGGCGATGGATATCCGCGAACCTTCAGCCGCGAAGGCGTGGACGATGGCGCGGCCGATGTTGGTACCGCCACCGGTGACGATGACGTGTTTACCCTTTAGACCCAGTTCCATTGGAATTCTCCTAGAAGGCAAATTGGTCCCATAAGATAAGGATCGCCGATGATCACAGGTCGCGGGAAAGAGGGACCGGCCTTAGTACGTGTGGAACGCCGCCGAACCGAAGCCGCAGCAGGCCCTTAAAATCCTCTTTGGCGGTGTTGATTACGTTGACCGTGCTGGCCGGGTCGTCGATCCATTTCACTGGCACCGAGGCGATGTTGAACCCGCGTTTGGCGGCGATGAGCAGCAACTCGGTGTCGAAAAACCAGTTGTTGTTCTCGATGCTGGGCACGATGGCCTCGGCCGTGGCACGAGTGAGAGCCTTGAAGCCGCACTGGGCGTCGGGCAGGCCCGTTAAGAACATGGCGTTGATTAGCAGGTTATAGCCCCTGGAGATCAACTCCCGCTTGAAACCGCGCCTGACCTGTGACTCCTTGCTCAGCCGGCTGCCAACGGCGATGTGGCTCCCGGCCTCTAAGGCCGAAATAAGCTGAGGGAAGTGAGATAGGTCGGTGGAGAGGTCGGCGTCCATATAGCTGACGATGTCGGCCTGACTGTCCAGCCAAGCGGTGCGCAGAGCCCGGCCCCGGCCTTTTTGCGGGATGCGGAGATAGTTGACGCCGGGATGCTTGCGGCAGAGCATTTCAGAGACTGCCTGGGTGCTGTCGGTTGAGGCGTTGTCGGCGATGGTTACCTGCCATGGGTTGGACGACAGATTGCGCTCTAAGAATTCGGTCAAGGCAGCAATCGTGCGTGGCAGGACCTCTTCCTCGTTGAAAACGGGAATGGTTATGTCAACAGTAGCGCCCAACCCTCTTTTTCCTTGCTAGCCGCGCCTACTCGTCTAATGCCTGAAGTGGCGGACGCCGGTGAACACCATAGCCAACCCAGCCTTGTCGGCGGCAGCTATGACCTCATCGTCGCGTATCGACCCGCCCGGCTGCACGATGGCAGTGATTCCGGCTTCAGCGGCCAGTTCGATGTTGTCGGCGAAGGGAAAGAAAGCGTCCGACGCCAGCACCGAGCCCTTGGCGTTGTCTCCTGAGGCTCGCTGCGAGAGATGAACGCTGACGACCCGGTTGGGCTGGCCGGCCCCCATGCCTACTAGTGCCAGATCCTTGGCGAACACGATTGCATTGGACTTGATGTGCTTGGCAGCCTTCCAGGCGAAGGCCAAGTCTTTCATCTCATTCTTGGTTGGTTGTCGCTGGGTGGCGACGGTCCATCTCGCCGGGTCTTCGGCGATGGCGTCGGCGGTCTGTACCAAGATGCCGCCGGTGATCGGTCGGAGATCGTAGGCAGGTGTTTCAGGTTGCTTGTCGATAGCCAAGATTCTTAGGTTCCGCTTTTTCTGCAGTATCTCCAGCGCCGCCGGTTCGTAGTCCGGGGCGATGACCACCTCGTAGAACACCGGCTCCATGGCCTCAGCTGCAGCGGCGGTGACGGTGCGGTTGAAAGCCACGATGCCGCCAAAAGCGCTCACGGTATCGCCCTCGTAAGCCTTTAAATAGGCCTCGGCGATATCGTCCCTGCTAGCCAGACCGCAAGAGTTGGCATGCTTCACCACGGAAACGGTGGTGTCTGGGAAGTCGGAGGCGGTCCGCCAGGCGGCGTCAGCGTCCATCAGGTTGTTATATGAGAGGTCTCTGCCGTGCAACTGACGGGCACCGGCCATCCCGACCGGGGTGCTGGACTCAGAGTAGAGCGCCCCGCTCTGATGCGGGTTCTCGCCGTACCTCAAGCCGGAGATCTTTGTCAGAGAGATGGTCAGAGATTCGGGTAACTCCTCGCCCCCGCTGTCGTTGCCCAGCAGATAGCCCGTTACAGCGGAATCGTAGGTGGATACATGATGGAAGGCCTTGCCTGCTAGCCCTCGGCGGTCTTCGACTGTTAGTCCACCGTTGGCCAGTTTCTCTCCTACCCAGCCATAGTCAGCCGGGTCAACGACCACGGCCACGGAAGGGAAATTCTTGGAGGCGGCTCGCAGCATCGTCGGCCCGCCGATGTCGATGTTCTCCAAGGCGTCGGCCAGCGTTACGTCCGCCTTGCTGATGGTCTCGACGAAGGGGTAAAGATTAACCACCACGAGGTCAATGGTGTCGATGTTCAGGTCCTTCAGTTCCCCCATGTGGTCCGGAGAATCGCGCCTGGCCAGCAGTCCGGCGTAGATGGTCGGATGAAGGGTCTTGACCCGGCCGTCCAGGATCTCGGGCGACCCGGTGACATCGGCTACCTGGCTAACGTTGAGGCCGCCTTCCTCAGATAACGTACGGTGGGTGCCGCCGGTGCTGATCAGTTCGTAACCGGCAGCAGAAACCTTCTGGGAGAATTCCACGATCCCAGTCTTGTCATAGACGCTGAGCAGTGCTTTCAACTTCCTCTCCGTCTTACCCTTTTGATTCTTTCGTGATTAATTAGGGGGCGCTTATCCCCTGAAGACTACCTGTTCGCCGTTACCTTGCGGAATCATCTTGCCGATGACCATCGCGTCGGGCAAGTGTTCAAGGACATTGACGACATTGTCTTCGGGACAGACCGCCACCATCCCTAGGCCCATGTTAAACACCCGGTACATTTCATCGTCGCTGATACTGCCCTCTTTCTGGATGATTTTAAATATGGGCAGCACCTGCCATGAACCGCT
>VFHG01000377.1 GCA_009392075.1 SAR202 cluster bacterium | reverse complement strand
GCTTGTATTCGTTTCGGTCCACCGCCGCGATGACCTGCCGCACTACCTGCGGGTCGAATCCCTGTCCCACCATGTCTTGGTAGCTTAAGTCGTCCTCCACGTAGGCCTCAACCACAGGATCCAATATCTCATAGGCCGGCAGACTGTCTGCATCCAGTTGGTCATCCCGCAGCTCGGCGCTAGGGGGTTTGTCGATGATCGCCGCGGGGATAACGTCGTCAACCGTTCCAAAGGCCCGGCCCTGCCGGTTGCGCCAGCGGCATAGTTCGTAGACCGTGGTCTTGGGAACGTCTTTCAGCACGGCAAAACCGCCGGCCATGTCGCCGTACAGCGTGGCATAGCCCATGGCCATCTCCGATTTGTTGCCGGTAGTGAGCACGATCCAACCGAATTTGTTGGACACGGTCATCAGCACATTACCGCGCACCCTGGCCTGAACGTTCTCCTCGGCCACGTTGGCCTCGGTGCCTTTGAACCGCTCTGCCAACATGTCGGTGAAAGCCTGATGGGCCGGTTCGATGGGCACTTCCCAGAGGTCCAAACCCAGGTTTTCGGCCAGCTTCTTGGAGTCGCTGATGCTGCCCTCGGACGAGTAACGAGAGGGCATGGTGATGCCCACCACGTTGTCCTTGCCCAAGGCGTCCGCCGCCACCGTTGCCGTCAGCGCCGAGTCTATCCCGCCCGACAGGCCAATCAACGCCTTGGTAAAGCCCGACTTGCGAAGATAATCGCTGGTGCCCATAACCAAGGCCCGGTAGACCTCTTCCGGCCCGTCCATGCCGTCCGACATGGGTTGTTCCGCCAATGGCGCGCGGCTGTTTAATGCTACCTCCGACACAGTCACGTTCTTCACCGTGCCCACAGCGGCTGCTTCAGCGCTCGATGTCGTTCGGCTGGGCTTGGCCGCGGCGTCGGGGAATTCCAGGTCGGTGATCAAGAGCCATTCCTGGAAGGCTGGGCTACGCGCTACCAGTCCGCCGGTGGTGTTACAGATGATGCTGCTGCCGTCGAAGACCAGCTCGTCTTGCCCGCCCACCGTGTTCACGTAAGCGACGGTCAGCCCGTTCTCTAAAGCTCTCTGGGCAATCATATTCTCACGGAAGGCCCGTTTGCCGGCGTGGAATGGCGATGCGTTGATATTGACGATCAACTCGGCCCCAGCCTGGCACTGCACCGTGGTTGGGCCCACCGGGTACCAGATGTCTTCACAGATGTTGACGCCTACGCCCACTCCGCCGATGCGGTAGACCGGGCATTCGGAGCCCTTCTGGAAGTAGCGCTGCTCGTCGAACACGCCGTAATTGGGCAGGAATATCTTGTGATAGGTGTCGACCAGCTTGCCGCCATAACACAGGGCGGCGGCGTTGGTGACCTGGGGTCCGACTTCTTCAGACGGCCGCTCCAGCGACACGATATTGACGTAGCCCAGGACCACGGCGATGCCATGAGAGGCTGCAGCGATCTTTGCCATAGCGGCAACGTTGTCGATCAGGAACGATTTCTTGAAGAGAAGGTCTTCCGGGGGGTAGCCGGTGGTCGCCAACTCAGGGAAGGCCACAAGGTCGGCCCCAGCCTCTCGGGCGCGTTCCAAGTAGTCCAGGATCTTGGAGGTGTTCCCGGGGATGTCACCAACCGTTGGGTTGATCTGCGCCAGGGCCAGGCGGAAGGTTCGTGCCATCTATATCCTCGCGTGGGCTTGTGCCGAGTATACAGACTTCCAAATGGACATGCCAATCGAATTCGTGCCTGGAAGCTGTTCTACGTCATGCCTGAAGCAGGGCCGGTGGTGGACAAGGGTTGCCCGCCGACGCTAACATTCCGACGAGAAGACATTCGGCACACCGCGCCGTCCGCCATGAGTAGGTCAACCGAGGAGAATAACCATGGAATACGCCATCAACCACGTTCACATCAGGGCTGCAGACCCCCATGCATCTGCCGCCTGGTACGAAAAGATCTTCAATGCCAAGAGAGTTTCAGAGCGTGAGGTCATGCCGGGCACCATCACCATCGGCATGCAAGTTGGCGGCCCCACCCGGCTAAATATCTCGTCCCAACCGCCCAATTCCTCCCCTGAAAGAGCCGTCCCCGAGCTACACCGGCTGGGCCTTGAGCACTTTGGGTTCCACGTGGATGACCTGGAAGCCGAGATGGCCCGGTTCGAGGCCGAAGGCATCCGCGTAATATTGCCCCTAACGGTGACCCCTCAAGGGATCAAGCTGGCCTACATCGAGGGTCCGGACGACGTGGTAATCGAATTGGTGCAGCCCGCAGCATAGTTTATCGACCAATATTATAAATCGGGCCATGCACCGCGTTTGAAAAATATTAGTTGGCCGGCGCGGCGCGCGGAAAAAAGTTAGTTGACTAGAAGGTTTATTTAGATGTCCCAAATGATGACCGGAAAACAGGCAGTGCTGGAGATGCTGAAGGCAGAGGGCGTGAAGCACATCTTCGGCAACCCCGGGACCAGCGAAGCGCCTCTGATGGACATGCTAGGGGATTACCCGGAACTCCAATACTTCCTGACCTTGCAAGAAAGCGTCGCAATGGGCATGGGCGAGTCTTACGCCAGGTCTATCGAGAAACCGTCTCTGGTCATGCTACATGTGGACAGCGGACTGGCCAACGGCATCGCCCTGATGCTAGACGCACTGAACACAGGGACCCCCATGGTCGTGATGTCTGCCAACTACGATGCACGCAAGATCAACGAGACCAAGACTGATCTGTCTGAGCTGGTCCGTCCGGTTACCAAATGGTCGGTGGAACTGAACCTTCCTGACCAGATCCCGTCGGTGATCCGCCGGGCATTCCACGAAGCCAATAGCCATCCCAAGGGCCCGGTCTACGTAGGCTTTACGGCAAACGCCTTGGAAGGCGAGGCTGAGATGAACATCGTGCCCTCCAGTAAGGTCCACGACTCCTACCGGCCGGATTCGCAGGGTATCGAGGAGGCGGTGTCCCTTATCATGGCCGCCAAGCGCCCGCTGATGATGGTGGGAGACCGGGTCTCCGAGGACCACGCCAACGACCTGGCCGTGGAATTGGCCGAACTGATGGGATTTCCCGTCCACCAGTCGCGGGGCGCCGAGGTCTCTTTCCCGACCACGCACCCGCAGTTCTTCGGCAACCACACTTTGCGCGTCACTAGCAGCCGTGAGTTGCTCCAAGAATCAGATCTGGTCTTGGCCATCGGCATGGACGCCATGGACGAACTGTTCTATTGGGGGGACATCATCCTGGGCGAGAACACCAAACTGGTCCACATCGACCCGATCCCTGGGCGGGCGGGCAGGTCGGAGCCAACCGACGTCGGTATCGTGTCCCATTGCGGGCTAGCCATCGAAGAACTCATACGCTCCATAAAGCCCCTGATCACGCCTGAGATAGAGAACGAGATAGCCGGCCGCAAGATCGGAGTAGTTGCCGCGGCGGCTGAAAAACGCAAGGCCTTCGACAACTCAGTTGCCGGCAAATGGGACAACAAGCCCATGACTCCGGCGCGGATGATGTCGGAGTTGGCCGATGCCCTGCCGGACAACGCCATCGTAGTGGACGACTCCATCAGCAACCGCGCCACCATGCGCCATTACTTCCAAGGCCAGAAGCGGGGAGACCTCCGCGCCTTCCGCGGCCAGTCCATTGGCGGTGGCATTGGCACCACTATGGGCGTGCAAGTGGCTAATCCCGAACGGCCCGTGTTCGGGATAATCGGCGACGGCAGCGCCCTGATGACCATCCAGGGACTATGGACCGCGGCCAACGACAACATCCCCTGCATCTTCGTCATCTGCAACAATGGCATGTACCGGGTCCTTAAGGTCAACTTCGACGTTTATCAGCGGGAGATACTGCAGCAGAAGGAATCAGCCGGCGAAAACCTGCCCTACTCCGACTTCCCAACGCCCTTCGACGTCGCCGGAATCGCCTCCAGCATGGGCGTCCACGGGGAGCGAATCACCGACCCGGCTGAGATCGCTCCGGCGGTCAAACGGGCGGTTGCCTCGGGCAAACCGGCAGTGCTGGATATAGTTATCGACGGCTCCCTGTAGCCAGACCAAATTACCTGGAGGCATGTTGGATATATTCGAGACCGTAGTCGCCAAGGTGGCCGGAATCACAAAAAGCAGCCCGCTGAAGGGCGCTCTGGCCCTGCGCAGCGATATCCTGGAGCTGACGGAGAACTCCCATGACGCGTCCCTCCGGCCCAACCAACCCGGCGGGTTGAACCACGCCGAACGGGCCGGTCTGGCTTGCCGGATCGCCAAGCGGAACAATGAGTCCGTCCTGGCACGGCATTATGAGACCATGTTCGGGGTCGGCAGCCAGTCATTCGCCAACACCGAGTTTGACGGCGGAGACGACGCCAGGGCTAAAGCCATCCTCCGGCATACGGACCTGGTAACCCTCAACCCCAAAGAGGCCACGGCTGACGATGTCTTGGCGCTGCGCACAGCCGGTCTCGACGATGCAGACATCGTCCGGCTATCGGAGCTGATTGCTTTTGTCAGCTACCAGATACGAGTGGTCGCCGGCCTGCGGCTGATGGCGGAGGTAGCATGAGCGAGCCGATCCCTGGCGAACCGATCAAAAATTTCACCACCGTCGTTCCCCATTGGCAACCCCGCGTAACGCCCGTTGAACTCCATAATGCCACTGATGAGCAACTGGACGCCATGAAAGTAACGGTCTCCAACACCAAGATCGGCGAGTACACCCTGGTCTTGGCGCTGGACCCGGAAACGCTGCAGCAGCGCACGCCCCTATTCAACGGCATCATGTACGGCCGGGGCGGACTGTCCCGTGCCGAGACTGAGTTGGGCGCCGTGGCGGCCTCGGTGGTCAACCAGTGCATCTACTGCGCCGCGGTCCATGCCAATCGGTACAACGAACTGACCAAGGATGAGTCTCTGACCGAAAGCATCTTCGCGGGCAGTGTTGACGCCGAGACTGAGCCCCGTATAAACGCCCTGTTGGAGTTCGCCACCAAACTTTCACAGTGCCCGTCGGAGGCGAACAGGGCCGATGTGGAGCGGTTGATCGAGAACGGGCTCAGCATGGGCGAGGTGCTGGACCTGGTGCTGTCGGCGTCGCTGTTCGGTTGGGCCAACCGGTTGATGCATGTTTTGGGAGACCCATTGCCCCAGGAATAGGCCTGCCAATTATATGGTTTTGACACTGGGCATCAGCTCTAGCGGCCTCCTGCTTTGAACTTCGCAGGGCTGCGCGCCCGGCTGGCGCAGCGGCTGCCCTTCTACTACGGCTGGGTGATCTTGGCCGTTGCCTCCGTGCCCAGCTTTGGGGCGCGCGCGGTGATGTCTGTAGCCACCCTTTCAGTCTTCGTCGTACCCATGACCGAGGAGTTCGGTTGGTCTAGAGGGCAGTTCTCCGGCGCCGTGAGCTTGGGCGCCCTCTTCGGTCTGTTGGTCTCGCCCTTCGCCGGCAGATTGATCGACCGGTACGGCTCCGGCGTGTTGCTATCAGCTTCCTCGGCGGTCGTGGGCGCCTGCGCGATCGGCCTCTCGCTGACCTCTCCGGTCTGGTCCTTCTACGCCATGTACGTCCCAGGTCGGGCTGCGTTCTCCAGCCCACTGGAGTTGGGCACGTCAACGGCGGTCAGTAACTGGTTCATTCGCCGCCGGCCCACAGCGCTGGCCTACATGGGGATAATCCAGGGCATCGGCCTCACCATCTTTCCCGTCATCGCCCAGGTCTTGATCGACGGATGGGGTTGGCGGACAGCCTGGCTGGCCCTGGGCATCTTCACCATCAGCACCGGTATCATCCCGATATTGATTCTGATGTCCCGCCGTCCCGAGGACATGGGACTGGAGATCGATCCAGAGAAGAAACCCCAGCCTCAAGATGAGAGCGCCGCCACCGGTAGACCCGTTCCAGATCGAAACACCGAATCCAACTACACGGTGCGCCAGGCACTGGCCACCAGGGCTTTCTGGATGTTGGCCTTATTCTCGGTGATGGGGTTCATGGTCCAGTCAGGTGTCAGTCTGCACCAAGTGCCCCATTACATCGGCCAGGGCGTGCCCACCCACCTGGCCGCCTTAACCGCCAGCACCTTCGCCTTCGGGCAGGTGCCCGGCGGGCTTTTCTGGTCGTTCTGGGCACGGCGAATACCTTTAAGGTTTCTATTATCGGCGGCGGCGGTGGCCATGTCCGTGGGCGCCATCGGCACCGGATACAGTGATTCACTTTCCACCGGAATACCCATGGGATTTCTGCTGGGGTTCGGCGTCGGTGGGGTCCATCTGCTGTTGCGCCTCACCTGGGCCGACTACTACGGCAGGCTGTACCTGGGAAGCATCCGGGGGCTAACCCTACCCGCACAGATCGGCGGGCAAGCCATTGGACCGATCATCGCCGGGTTCATGTTCGACTCGACCGGCGGATATGAGACACCCTTCACCGTCTTCGGAATAATCGTGGCCTTCGCTGCGGTGATGGTCTTGACCGCCACGCCGCCCGGCCCACTGCCTCAGGGCGCCGCAACGATACAGCCTGCAATGAAATAGGCAGAAACAGCAATCCCCTCTCCTGGACCGGGAGAGGGTTAGGGTGAGGGCAAGCGGTTAAAGGCAACAGCTTGGGTGCGTAAGGAGAAGGGATAGACCGGATGTGGCGGCCCATTAAGTTATTTCCGGAAATAGCTCCTCGACCCTAACCACCCGCGGCGCCAGACCTTGGTCCACCACGTATTGGGTGAGGGCTTCCAAGGCGGGCCGGTTCAACTCCACACCGTAGGACCAATAATCGGAACCAAAGGTCCTCCAGGTCTCCTCGATATGGTCGATAAGGAAGGGGAGAGTCAGGGCTAGCGCATCGGTGTCGTACAGCCGGTCGACCACCAGGTCCTTGGCTTGAGTGAATGCGTCGTACAGGCTTGCCGCCGCCCAGGGGTGCTCCTGGTGTACGTCCTCTCGGATGACCACAGTGTGCATGATGGGGAATATCCCGGTCCGCTGGTAGTAGTCCTGTTCAACTTCTTTGAAATTGGGGAATAGCCGCACGATATTCGGCGAGCCGCCAAGGAAGAGCTTGGGGATGTAGGTGGCGAATATTCCGTCTAGCTCCCCTTCGTCCAGCATTCCCTCCAGGGTTTTCCCTTCAGGTATGAATTCCAGGTGGATATCAGCTGGCAAATCCAGAGGGACTAGAGGAGCGGGAACGGGGGTATCTTGGCCGCCCATGTACCAGCTTATCTCGGTGGGTGGCACCCCGTACTCGTGCTGCACCAGCCCTTTTATGAAAACTCCGGCAGTGGAACTGTATTGGGGCAATCCTATCCGCTTGCCCCGCAGGTCGGCGGGCTCGTTGATTCCGGCATCGGGCCTGACGTAGATACAGTCATGGCGGAATATCTTTGACAGCATCACGGGGATGGCCACGAAGGGGCACTGCTCCCGCGCCTTGAGGATCACGTATGAAGCCAATGACATCTCGGAGACGTGGAATTCCTGGTCTTGGAGCATGCGGGGGAAGATCTCACGCGGACGGAGGACGGTTATCTCTGGGTTGATTCCTTCAGGCCGAATCCTCCCATCCATCAACGGCCGGGTCCGGTCGTAATCCCAGAAAGCGATCTTGAGGTCCAGTTTATTCGTCGGGTCCATTGAATCGAGGCCAATCGGTCAATTACCAGGATTTCAAGACCGGCAACACCTCTTTGGCGAAAAGCTTCAGCCCCCGCTCCGCGACATCATAGGGCGTACCACCGAAGCGGAAAGAGACGTTCCATTCGAACTCACCCAGCAGTTCCCGGCGTTCTTCAAGACCACGCAGGATCTTGTCCGGCGTGCCCCAACTCGCCGCTTTCATGAAGCCGTCTACGGCACCCTCGTGACCGCCGGCGCGGGCGATCTCGGCCTTCTGCTGATAGGAGTCGTAGCCTTTCACTGCCTTGAAGTGTTCACCGAGGAATTCATAGTGATAGAAATTACTCTCGACAAACTTTCCCTGATACTGGCGTGCTTCTTCCTCGCACTGGGCCAGATCAGTCCCGCAGATGACGAACTCAGTAAGCATCACATTTGGCGGTTCCGTGCCGTGGAATTCACGGTGCAACGCGCGGCCGCGGTCGATCATCGGCATCCGCATCTCCCACGGGCGGTCGGCGAACATTACGATGTGGGCACCCAATTTAGCTGCGGAGACGATGGAGTCCTCGCTCGAGGCGACAGCGTAGATGCGGCCATCGAAAGAATGTTGGGGCCTGGGGCGTAACTCCGTTCGGGGCTGTGGGTAGAACGGCCCATCGCCCTCGATAAACCCTGTTTTGAGGGCTCCAACGATCATCGGGGCAGCTTCATCGAACCGTCCCCGGGACTCGTCCATGCTGAGTCGGAAAGTCTCGAATTCGCGCCGTGCCAGCCCACGCCCGAACCCGAGCCGGAGCCGGCCGTTGCTCAGCAGATCAAGAACCGCTGCATTCTCCGCGACCCGTAGCGGGTCATGCCAGGGAAGGATCACGGCGGCTGTCCCCACGTCGATATTCGGATACTTGGCCGCGAGATGGGTCATCAGGTGGAGGTTGTCCGGCACGAACGAGTAGTCGTTGAAATGGTGCTCCGCCGACCACAGGCAATCGAATCCCAGATCGGCGGCGAGATCGGCGAGGCGAAGTTCCTCGTCCCACATCTGGCCGTCCGTCCCGTCTTCCCAGCCGTAGCTCGAGAAGATCATCATCATTCCAACATCCATAGAAATACTCCTTTGTTGATGGTCCCATTGGAAAGGGACCTGTTGAATCTCACCTAACGGGGCCTCCGGCTGGTTACGACAAACATCGGGTCGTCGGGCGGGCTGGTCTCAGAGTTGAGGAAAGAAGCCTGGATGTCCTCGAAATTCTCGGCTTCCTCCATGTAGGTGCCGACCAGATCGATCCGGCCCCGGTCGGTGGAGTTGCGCCAATTGAGCACGGCCTTGGTGGGAAACATCCGGTTTGAGAAGCTGACGATGAAGACACCGCCCGGCCGCAGGATACGGTTCACTTGATGGAAGGTATCGATGGGCTTGGTCAGGTATTGGGCAGAAACGGTGATCACCACTGCATCGAAAGTTTCATTCTCAAATGGCAGTATCGGATTGTTGTTCACGTTATGAACAACGTATCCATCCAGGTCCGGATTGTCTCGCATCTCAACGTCGTTCAAACCCAGACCGACCATCCGTTTCTTGGGATGGTCCTTGGGCCAATGAGAACGCCAACTGCTCATCAGGTCCAGTATCTCCGAGTTCTCCGGTATCTGTTCCTTGAAGAATTGGCCGATGGCCGCGATGGCCGCTCCGTCTATATGGACAACCAAGCGCGGAGACTGGTAAAAGATTCCGTCATCCTCTTCGTCCTCACGCTGGAAAAACTCTGGTGTTATCTCGGGCTCGGCGATAAGGCCTCCAAACCGCCCGAATCAGCGTGCCCCGGCGGCTCCGGCGAATTGTACCACGGCCCTCCTCCTGTGTGCCGGCCCGCTGGTGGCGCGGACTTACAGCCATTACAATTTGCGCACTGGATCTAAGTTGAAACCAAACTCTAGAACCAATTAAGGAGCGAAACATGGCCGAGGAAACTAAAG
>VFHG01000376.1 GCA_009392075.1 SAR202 cluster bacterium | reverse complement strand
TCAAGTTATTATATTTAGTCACTCATATATAATGCTATTATAATATTTATTAAATTGACATATAGCCACAATTAACTTATAATCCCATTCAGATTAAAACAGGCGAAACGCTGCTATTCGGTTCAACAGATGGCTGATTATTACAAAACATTAGGCGTGGCCCGGGGCGCCTCAGAGAAAGATATCCGAAGCGCATTCCGAAAATTGGCCCGCAAGCATCACCCCGACGTGAACGACAACGACCCGGCCTCGGAAGAGAAGTTCAAAGAGATCAATGAGGCTTACAGCGTACTGTCCGACGCCGATTCACGCCAAAAATACGACCGGTACGGTGACGACTGGGAGCATGCGGACCGGTTCCAGCGGCCCAGTAGAAGCGGCGGGTTCTCCCATTTCAACATGGGGGGCGGGCGCGGAGGCGGGCGGACGTTCAACCTAGAGGACCTCTTTGGAGGGATGGGGGGCGGTTTAACGTCGAAACCGCCCCCGCCGGCCGAGTATAAGGTCCAGATAACGTTGGAAGAGGCGTTCAACGGCGCGGCCCGCCGCCTTCAGATGCAGGACAGCCGGCGCCTTGAGGTCAAGATCCCGCCCGGGGTCGACAACGGCTCCAAGGTCCATATATCTGCGGACCGGGACCGTGGTGGAGATTTCTTTCTGCTGATATCGGTGAAGAACCATGCCAAGTTCAGGCGTCAAGGAAAGGACCTCTACGTTGAGGTTGAAGCGCCTTTGGACGACGCTGTCTTGGGCGGCGAGATGACCGTGCCAACCCTCACTGGACGCCTGGCGCTGACTATCCCGAAAGGGACCCAAAACGGGCGCCGGTTCCGGCTGGCCGGTCAAGGCATGCCGGTCTTGAACAATTCGGCCAACAACGTTCGGAGCGATGTCGACCACCGCGGCGACCTGTTCGCCACGCTAAAGGTGAAGCTTCCCTCCGAGTTAACAGAAGAAGAGAAAGACCTGTTCCAAAGGTTGCGGGAGGCGCGCCTGAGATTGGCGGAGTCGCCAGAATCCGATGATGGACTTGACGAAGAACTTGATGAAAACGGGGACGATGGTGGGACGGGTGAGGAGTAGTTATGAGTACAGACAACCAATTTCCGAACGAACCGTGTTTCGTGATCAGCGTGGCCGCCCGCATCGTGGGTGTCCACGCACAAACCCTGCGCCATTACGAGCGCGTGGGCCTGATCTGGCCGTCCCGCACCGGGGGACGGCAGCGGCTCTATTCCATGGCCGACATCGAGCGCCTGCGCCGCCTCAAGGCCTTAACCGAGGACATGGGACTGAACCTGGCTGGCGCCGAGGTAGCTCTTAAACTCATGAACCGCATCGAAGAGCTTGAGGGTGAAGTTAAACAATTGACTGAGGCCGTGAATATATTGCAAAGAACGAAACAGACGCCCGGCCAGCGTCAAGGACAGAACGCGGCCAGCCGCCCCTAGGAGAAGTCATCATGGTATTAAGACCAGACCAATTCACAGAACAGGCCCAAGAGGTACTGCACAATTCCCAAGACCTGGTGCGACATTACGCCCACAGCCAATGGGACGTTGAGCATATCCTGCTGGCGCTTTTACAGTTGGAGAACGGCACACCCAGAGAGATCATGGTCCAGATCGGGGTGACGGTAGACGCTATCACCGCCCAGTTGGACAGCGCTCTGGAGTCCACCAACAAGGTGGCTGACAACACCACCCAGATCTATCCAACTCCTCGAGCCGCCCGGCTCTTGGAAGACGCCAAGAATGAAGCGGACCGGCTGAAGGATGACTACATCGGCGCCGAGCACCTGTTCATCGCCGCCGTCATGGAGTCCCAGGGAGATGCGGCCCAGATATTGAAGGAACACGGCATCGACCAGGAAAAGGTTTATCAGGCGCTGGTCGAGATCCGGGGCAGCCACCGCGTGGACGACCCACGGGCCGAGAGCCGCTACCGTTCCTTGGACAAATACAGCATCGACCTGACCCAACTGGCCCGCCAAGGGAAACTGGACCCGGTTGTGGGCAGAGACGAAGAGATTCGCCAAGTTATGCAGACGCTGACCCGGCGGAAGAAGAATAACCCCGTGATCATCGGCGAGGCCGGCGTGGGCAAGACTGCCATCGTCGAGGGCCTGGCCGCCCGTATCGTGGCTGGAGACGTAGCCGACTCCCTCAAGGGCCGCCGCGTGCTGGCCCTGGACATGGGCGCTTTGGTCGCCGGCTCCAAATTCAGGGGCGAGTTCGAAGAACGGCTCAAATCCGTCGTGGACGAGGTTAAACAGGCCCACCGGGAGGTGATCCTGTTCCTGGACGAGATCCATACCATGGTTGGCGCCGGCGCCTCCGAAGGCGGCATTGACGCCAGCAACCTGCTCAAACCCGCTTTGGCGCGGGGCGAGCTGCAATGCATCGGCGCAACCACGCTGGACGAGTTCCGAAAATACATCGAGAAAGACACCGCGCTAGAGCGCCGTTTCCAACCGGTGATTCTTGAGGAGCCATCGGTGGAAGAAACGGTGGAGATCCTGCGCATCCTGCGGCCTCGCTATGAGGCCCATCACAAGGTGGATATCGACGACTCCGCCCTGATTGCCGCCGCCCACCTCAGTGACCGCTACATCACTGGGCGTCAGCTTCCCGACAAGGCGGTGGACTTCATAGACGAGGCGGCCAGCAGTCTGCGCATCGACGCGGAAAGCCTCCCGGCCGATGTCAAGAACATCGAAGAAAGGATCGAGCAATTGCTCGATAAAGAAGACGCTGCCGCGCAGCGCACCGACTATAAGCGAGCTGCTGAGATTCGGGTTGAACGGCTGCGTTTGGCCGAGGAATATGAAGCCGAGCGCGAACACCTCCAACGAGACCGCCGGACGGACATGGTGGTGGGTGAGTTGGACATAGCCGAGCTGGTCTCGAAATGGACCGGCATACCCACCGGACGCCTCTTGGAAGGCGAGGGTGAACGCCTGGTGCACATGGAAGAGAACCTGCACCAGCGGCTCATCGGCCAGGAAGAAGCGGTGGTGGCGGTGGCTGAGGCCATTCGCCGTTCGCGTTCCGGCTTGAGCGACCCGCGCCGTCCCATCGGCAGTTTTATCTTCCTGGGACCGACGGGCGTAGGGAAGACTGAGCTGGCTAAATCTTTAGCCCAGTTCATGTTCGACGACGAGTCCAACATGGTACGCATCGACATGTCCGAATACATGGAAAAGCACTCCGTTTCGAGACTCATCGGC
>VFHG01000375.1 GCA_009392075.1 SAR202 cluster bacterium | reverse complement strand
GATGACAGACTGGAAAGCGAGGAACGCCAAGTTGACTAGTGGTCCTATTTCCGAGATTGAGGCCGAACTGGCGAAACTGCCCCCGGCGGTACTAGAGGCCTATCAAGAGGCCAACGACACGGTGAAGGAATCTTTTGGCGAAGAAGAGATTGGTCTCTGGGCCAAAGAGGGCCTGACCATCGGCACCCAGACGGTGCGCTCCTGGGAGTCGGCCATCGAGTATTACCGCGTCAGCCCCGAGGTCAGCAAGTTCTTGTCCTTCCCGTCATTCATGCAATGGGCCCGCTGCGGCACCTACCTGGCCCAAGACTCGCCAACCTTGGCGGTGTCTTTCTTCAAATCCAGCGTTTCCATAGTCCCCAACCTGCGTCCCCAGTACATCCCGCGTTGGGCTGGCCTGGGCCGCAGCCTTTACAAGGGCACTTGGAAGTCCAGCACCCTTGCTGCTAAGTTCTTTGAGGTGAGCCCGGACCTGGTCCGGAACCTCCCTTTCTGGGATGTGGAGGTCTTTGCTTCGTTGATCGAGGCGTTGTCTTACAAGTCCTATGACGTGGCGGGAGAGTGTTTGGTACTGGGCCGGGATGTCTTGCCCGCCATGGGCCGTGAGCGAGAACCTTTCCTAGCCATGTCCCGCGCCCTCATCGACACCAGTTGGCGAGAGGTCAAGACCTGCCTGGAACTGGTGCCTCGAGCGCTCCAGCAGGTGGACGAGAGCCAGACCGGCCGATTCTTGAAGTTGGGCGAACGCCTGGCCAAAGTTGGGCTACGAAACACATCCAAGTTCCTGTCTGACGGCACCCAAGCCCTGAGCAAGGTGCCGCAGGGCTCTCAGGGCTACATATTGGACCTCTGCGACGCTCTGGTGGTGATCACACCGGATGCCGTTCCGTCCTTCCTGAAAAGCCTCGACGACGTCCTTAACCGCATCACGGTTAGCCAATTGGATACCTGGTTCCAACACGGGGCGCATCTGCTCCAAGAGAATCCAGAAAGCGGGATCGCTTTCTTCAAGATAGAGTCCAACACCTCTGAGGCTATGCTGGAGACCCTGTCATCCAGCCTAGAGCTTGATCGAGTAAAGGGCATCTTGCGTTTGTACTGCCGCGCCTTGGCCGGCACGGGCCTGGAGATTTTCGACACCCAAGAATTAGTCTCGCGAAACATCGGTTGGGTGGACGAAGACTCGGCATCCACCGACGGCACCAAGATATTCCTGCCTCCTGTGGTGGACCACTACCCCAGCAAGCAGGACAACTTTTCCTGGTTCAAGGTTGTCTCCACCCACCAGGTGGCCCACCTCGAGTTTGGTAGCTTTGAATACGAATTTGAGAAGGATGCCACCCAGTTTGAAGACCGCCGACACGAGATGGAGCAAAAGGCTATTGAACGGAAAGCGGAAGAACGAGCCGCTGCCAAAGACGCTTACGAGATGGCCGCACGGCTGCTGACATCGGGCGCCGAGGGCGATGTGGAAATGACGCCGATGTATGACGACCCCAACGACATGGGGAGCATGCGGACGTTCACCGACATCGGCCGGTTCTTGGACATCTTTGAGAACGGCCGTCTGGGTTTTGACATCTTCACGGTGTTGGAAGACTGCCGCCTGGACTACCGGATAAAAGTGGAATACCCGGGCATACGGGCTGCCTCTTCACGGGTCCAGGGTGAGTCGCTGGCAAACCGGCCCAAGATAGAAGAGATGCCGCTGCAGCAGGGCCTGGTGGAACTTCTAATCCACATGAGCTTGGACCAGTTCCAAGACCTTCCTGTGGCCGTAGAGTACAAGGAAGCCGCGGAGATGCTCTCCAGCATCCTCCATCAACTCCGCACCGCCGATGCGAATGTGGAAGACACGGCCGAGGCCACGTTAAGGGCCTACGAAGTCATCTCCCGCGTGCCCAACGAGCCAGAAGAACCTGACCAGTTCGAAGACCAAGACCTGGAAGAACCTGGCGATTTCTCCGAAGAAGACTATCAGTCCTTGGTCGATCAATTGCAGGCTGGGATGGACGCTTCTTCCGACGGCGGTGACGGGGAGTCGTACGAGTCTCCAGACCCGGTGGACTATCGAGGCGATTTCAAGCCTGAGATGGTCCAATTGATGACCAAACTGCAAGCCGATAGTGGCGAGCAAGGAGAGGCCCAACCAATGACCCAGGAGATGCTGGAGCAGTTGCTCCAGGAGAGCCCTGAGTTAGAGTTGGATGCCCAAGAGGGCGAAGTGGACAGCGACATGAGCATGTTCGCCCAAAACATCATGAAAGAAGCCGGCGCCCCGCCGCCAAACTCCCAACCGGGAGAGGGCTACGGACCGCTGCTGCACGATGACGACAGCGGCGGCGAGTTGGAGGCCCGGGAACCCGAAACCTACGTGTATGACGAGTGGGACTTCAGGGCCAACGACTACAAACCCCGCTGGTGCATCGTTAAGGAAAAGACGGTGGAAGAGGGCGACGCCACCTTCTATCAGGAGTCCCTTAAGACTTACTCTGCCCTAGCCAACCACATCCGCCGGCAGTTTGAGCTCATCGTGCCCGAAAGCATGCGCAAGACCTACCGGTTGATTGACGGTGAGGATATCGATCTGAATGCGGCCCTGGAAGCCTGGTGCGACCTCAAGATGGGCGTTTCACCCGACGATAAGATTTACTGGCACCGTAACCGGAACCGCCGGGAAGTGGCCGTGGTGTTCTTACTGGACATGAGCGCCTCCACCGCTGAAGCCATCGATGAAGGCCGGCAAACGGTGGACGACCGTGACGCCCCGGATGACCCGGTGGAGTACATGGTCTGGCTCCGCCGCCGCC
>VFHG01000374.1 GCA_009392075.1 SAR202 cluster bacterium | reverse complement strand
GATGAAGGTCCGGGACGCCCCGTGGTGTTCCCAGAAGCCGAAGAAAACATTATGGGCGCCCTGGAAGGTATCCGGGTGCTGGATTTGTGTATCGTTCTGGCCGGACCCACCTGCGGACGTACTCTTGGCGAGTTCGGCGCGGAGGTCGTCAAGATCGACGACCCATCCCGCCCTTACGACATTGCCGGCAACACCGATGTTAATCGGGGCAAGCGCAGCATCAATATAAATCTGAAAACCCCTGAGGGGCTGGAAGTCTTTTACAAGCTTCTGGAAACCGCTGATGTGGTAGTGGAGAACAACCGCGCCTCCAGCCTGGCCCGGTTGGGAATCAGCTATGAAGAGATGAAGAAGCGCAAACCCGATATCATCCACGCGTCGCTGAACGCCTTTGGCTATGACGGCCCTTGGGCCCAGCGGCCCGGTTGGGAGCAATTGGCCCAGGCCACCAGCGGCATCCAAGTGCGGCGGGGCGGCCGGGACGCGGCCCCGAAGATTCTACCCTACCCCATGAATGACTACGGCACCGGCCTGATGGGCGCCTACGCAGTGGCCCTAGCCGTTCACGAACGTAATCGAACGGGCGAGGGCCAAACGGTGAATAGTGGCCTGGCATTGACCGCCGGGCTGCTGCAATCACCCTTCTTCCTTGACTATGAAGGCTACCAACGGGACGAACCTGAAGGCCTGGACGTGCGCGGTTTCTCCGCCAAGTCACGCCTCTACGAGGCCGCCGATGGTTGGATGTACTTACACTGTCCCAGCGACGAGGCGTGGGCGAACTTGGTGAAGCTTTCTGAGTTCACCGGATTAGACGAAGGGAGCGATGATGCCTTAACTCAATCGCTGGTGAAGATCCTGGCTGGCAAGCCGCGAGCGGAGTGGGAGAAGCTGATCAACCCCACCGGAGTCAGCGTGATGGCCAACCGCATGGTGGCCGATTTTCGGGACGACGCCGATATCCGCAAAGCCGGCCTGATCGTAGGCCGAAACCACCCGGGCGTCGGCCAAGCCGACCATCTAGGCAGCGTGGCCAAACTCTCCGAGACCCCCATGCGCGTCGGCAGGCCCACTCCTTTATTGGGAGCGGAGACCGATGAGATTCTCGTTGAGGCTGGCTACACCAGGGAGCAGATCCAGGCCATGAAACTTTCCGGGGCGGTAGTCCAGCACCGAGCGTAGGGGTTTCTGCTTGGAAGAGATCTTCACACTCACGGCACGTAAGGATTGGGCGATTGAAGCCAGAAGTGGGTCAACCACGACATCACAGCAGAAGACGTGGACCCAACGTTATTGACCTGGGGTATGCACCCGCGGATAAACATAGACCTGCTCCCGCCGGAGAGGGTTGTTGTCCAGCTAACGTTCTATGGCGCCGCTAAAGGAGATTTTTGGCTGGTCTTGGAGCGCCCCGAACCCTCGGTCTGCATGCATGACCCGGGATTTGATGTCGATCTCTTTGTAACCACCGACACCGTAGCCATCCATAAAGTCTAGATGGAAATGGCGTCCTGGGCGGAATGCATAGATGAAGGTCTGATCGAATTAGACGGCCTAACCTCTCAAGTAGATGGATTCACCAAATGGCTAAAACTTAGTGACTTTGTAGGCATAGAACGGGCCGTGGCCTCCAGATAAAACTGGCCAATTTCTGATCGCTTCAACAAAGCCCGCGCCGTGCGGTCATGAATCCGTATGGCAGACACCATTGGAACGTGCTAAACTGGCGCAACGTCTTTAGGCGTAACCTCAGGTAGAAGAGGTCCCATTGCTCCGCATCTACAACACTCTGGCCAAACGGATTGAAGAGATTCAGCCAACCACGCCAGGGGTCATCCAAATGTATACCTGCGGTCCCACCGTGTACCGCGACGCCCATATCGGGAACCTACGAACTTACCTTATGGCCGACTGGGTGCGCCGCTCGTTGATTCACAGCGGCATGCAGGTAACCCACATCAAGAACATCACCGACGTTGGTCACATGCGCCAGGAATTGGCCGAGACCGGCGGCGATAAGATGATCATGGCCGCTCTGGCCGAAGGCAAAACGATCCAGGAGATTGCCGACGTTTACGCCGGCCGGTTCTACCGGGACGAAGCCCGCTTGAACATCATGGAAGCAACCGTGTTCCCGTGGGCCAGCCAACACATCCCAGAGATGATTGCCATCAATGAGAAATTGCTGGCCAATGGCCATGCCTACGAGAAAGGTGGGAACCTATACTTCGATGTTCCTTCTTTCGAAGGGTACGGCAAACTCTCCAACAACTTTGGCGGCGACCTCTTGGAAGGCGTCCGTTCCGAAGTCGATCCACTGAAGAGAGACCCCAGGGATTTCACCCTCTGGAAGGCTGCGGAGCCGGGCCGGGACGTGAAATGGGACAGCCCGTGGGGCGCTGGATTCCCTGGCTGGCACATAGAGTGCTCGGCCATGGCCTCCAAGTACCTGGGAGAGAGTTTCGATATCCACACCGGTGGCGTCGATAACGTATTCCCCCACCATGAAGATGAGATTGCTCAGAGCGAGGCCGCCTTCGGCCACCAGCACGTAAATTACTGGATCCACGCTCAACACCTACTGGCCGACGGCGCCAAGATGGCCAAGTCAGCCGGAAACGTTTTCCTTATCGAGGAGCTGATCGAGCGGGGGTTCTCACCGTTATCCTTCCGCTACCTGTGTATGACCATCCTGTACCGCCACCGAATGAATTTCACCTTCACGTCGCTGAAGGCGGCGGAGAAGGCCCTCACTGGACTTCGGCAGCGGGTCTGGCTTTGGAGCCAGGAGCCGGAGGTAAACGGCCACACTTCTGAGGTCGAAGAATACCGGCGCCGGTTCTGGGAAGCCATAGAATCCGACCTTGACCTTCCGGGCGCCTTGGCCTTGACCTGGGAAATGGTCCGGTCCCAACTACCGGGCCGCGCCAAGATGGGTCTGTTACTGGAATTCGATGAGATGTTCGGCTTGGACCTAGACAAAGCTCCAACCGAGAACACCGTGGCCGAAAACATCACCACCACGCTCAAGGTCAGGGGCGGACACCGGGACCAGTCCGATTACGCAACAGCCGACTCGTTGAGAGGGCAGTTGGCCTCGGAAGGATACTTGATTGAGGACGCCGTCGACGGCACCAGGGTTCGTCCCAAGACACCCCTGGAACTACGGCAGGAAAAGTGGCCCTCCGTGTCGTCTTCACGGGAAATCGAATCTTACCTTGACCAACCGGCCGAACTGGACTTCACCTTCATTCTGAACGCGTACGGGTATCCCGGCGACGTAAAACGCTGTATCGAAGGGATGCTCAGATACACTGGCAACCACTCCGTTGAAGCCATCGTGATCGACAACGGCTCCACCGATGGCACCGGTGAGCTACTCGAGGAGATGTTGGGACAATATCCGGAGCTCAGGGTAGTCCACTGCGACCACGTAATCGGCGATGCCGCCAGCAAGAATATCGGGCTGATGCAGGCCCGTGGGCGCAACATCATCGTCTTGGACGGCTCAGCGGAGATCACTGGAAACATCCTGGATACGGTAGCTGAGCATTTGAATGACCCTACAGTAGGGATCTTTGGGCCATGGGGACTCAGCACCCCCGACATGCAGCATTTCCACGAAGAAGTTGATAGCGGCGATGCCGATGCGATGCAGGCCTATTGCATGGCCTTCCGCAGGGAAGAGGTCAACAACGTCGGACTGATGCGTGAATGTTTTCGTTTCTACCGGAACCTGGACATTGATTACTGCTTCCAGTTCAAGGACAAAGGTTTTCGTGTGGTGGCAGACTCCAGCCTGCCTCTGGTCCGGCACGAACACCGCCAGTGGACGGAATTGGACGACAATCAGCGCGATGAATTGAGCCGGAAAAACTTTGGCCGATTCCTAAAACGGTGGGGCAACCGTCCCGACCTACTGTTGGCCGCCGACGCTTTAGGGTTCGAGAACCAGCAGAAATTCCATCATTAGACCGGTGTTGATTTCGTTAATCTAAGCTTTCTTGTTGTTTTCCTGCGCCATCTTTCCCAATTTTCCATGAATCTTGCCCGGTTGATTTGAGGTTACATCCTTGATACCGCGATTCATCCGATGAAAATTTGACTTGAATTCCGGTGGGCCAGACCGCCCAAAATAGCCCATAAAAACATACTTTACATAATGATTCGCAACCATGGCCTAGAAAGTCGATTGATTCACTCCAACGAACAAGCCAAATAGCACAAAGAAGTAGGGGTTCGACACCATCCGAGAGATGCGATATTCATCATCTTCCATTATCCCGAACTCAACCTTGACGCTGTGCCTAGCCGGTGCT
Source organism: SAR202 cluster bacterium (assembly GCA_009392075.1). The sequence goes on along the minus strand of VFHG01000374.1, from coordinate 672 downwards.
AGATTCCGAGCAGGTCAAACAGTGAATTTCTTGTCCCCTCGCACCGCCCGGCGGAGCGCCTAACCAATGTCCGAGATTGCCGAAAGACTATTGGCTGGCGAACAAAGGGCCCTATCAAGGTTAATCACCTTATTGGAGCGGGGAGATCCAGCAGCCGCAGAGGCGATGAAGGCGGTTGATGGCCATACCGGAAGGGCTTACACGGTGGGAATCACCGGTCCTCCTGGCGCGGGGAAAAGCACCATTGTGGACCAACTGACCCAGTTGGTGCGGTCGACAGGCCAAACGGTAGGCATCATAGCTGTTGATCCCACCAGCCCATTTAGTGGCGGCGCCATATTAGGCGACCGCATCAGGATGCAACGCCACTATCTGGACTCCGGAGTTTTCATCCGCAGTGTGGCCACCCGGGGCCAGACGGGCGGACTGCCTAGAATCGTCAAAAGCATGGTTAGGGCGCTCGATGCTGCCGGTACCGACCTGATAATGGTCGAGACCGTTGGCGTAGGGCAGACCGAGCTAGGCATCATCAGTGTGGCGGACACCGTCTTAGTAGCGTTGAACCCAGAGTCGGGAGACGCGATTCAGACTCTGAAAGCCGGAGTGATGGAGATTGCCGACATTTTCTTGGTAAACAAAGCGGACCGAGACGGGGCGGATCAGATGGCAGCG
>VFHG01000373.1 GCA_009392075.1 SAR202 cluster bacterium | reverse complement strand
CCCCGCCCACATTTAGCAGTAACAGCCGTATAGCCCGGCCGATGGTGGCGTTAGCACGGTAACCGGGCCCCAGGGTACCCCGCCCGCTGTTCAACCCGATCAGGTCCCGCACCGGCCCGTTGACGATCAACAGCGGCGACACAGGATTGGTGGTTGTCTGCAGGCCATGGATGTTGAAGGAGGGTTCGGTGATGGCCTGGACGGCGGCGATCAGGACGGGCATGTATTCAGGCAAACAACCGGCCATAACGGCGTTCACGGCGATCTTCTCCACGGTGGCCGAGCCGGCGTCCGGATTGATATAACCGATCAACTCACCCGCATCTCGCTGGGCGTAATCCAGCATTGCCCGCACCCGGTCAGCAGTAGGCGGAATCACCGGCAACCCGTCGGACCAGCCCTGCTCCAGCATGAACTGGAAAACAGCCTCGGGTGAGTCTTCTATGTCCGATGCGGTCGAGCTAAATTCCGGTGACTTAGCCATTGTCCACTCCTGATCAGTGTGTTCGCCAAAAAAACCGCTCCCTCTGAATCAATCGGAAGGAGCGGAAAAATCGTCGAGGTGGAATCTAACTAGTCGTTTCTGACTCCGGCCCTTTCAGTTGCGCGATGATCAGCTCGACCGCTTCTTTGGCCACGGTGCGCACTACGTCCGGCTCGACATATTCGGTGAGCTCGGTCTTGGGTAGGACCACCATGGGGGCGTCAGGCACTCCGTTACCCCGCATGGACGCCTTGGCTAGGGTGGTGAACCGTTCGGTCACCAGCACCACCGAGGGCATGCCGCCCTTGATCAGTCTGATGCTGTCGTGGACACTCCACGCTGTGCAGGACCCTCAATTCGCCAGGCCGACGATGGCCACCTGGGCCTTCGCCTGAACCTCGTCAAAGGTCTCCTGAGGGGCGGCGGAAGCCAAGGGGATCAGCTTCTCGAAGACCTCGGTCACGCCATATTGCTCCTTGAGAATGATGCCGATCTGCTCGGAAATTATGTTCATGCTGGTCCAACGGTTGTTCAAGATGGCAACCGTGGTCCCTCGAAGGTCGGATATGTGCGGCACATCGTCATCCATGGGGCGCCACGCCTCCGCAGCCGGACTGAGGATGGACATTTTTGTAGCCATGCCTTGCTCCTATTACGCTGCCCTGAATCTAGACCAAGCTCGAAGACTACCGGTTTACGACTGGTTCCTTCTCAGGGTCGTACACCGGGCGGACCATCTCGAAGCGGTCGTTGGTGCGGCAGTACATGTTACCCGCCATACGGCCTGTGGCCATCAGCTTGGCCTGATCGATACGGTGGCCGTCGATGACGTCATCACGGACGTGCATCAGCAAGATGGTGCCAATGACCAAACCATGTTCGTGTGCGCCGGACCCAATTTGAACGATCTGGTCCAGCTTGCATTCGATATTTACAGGGGACTCGGCGACCCTGGGCGGTTTGACGATCTGGGAAGGCGCGTGGGTCAGACCGGCAATCCCGAACTCGTCTTCCCCTTCGGGATACTCCGCTGCGGTGGCGTTCATCGCCTCAGCGATGGAGTCGACAACGATGTTGACCACGAATTCGCCGGTCTCCTCGATGTTCCGCAGCGTGTCTTTGCTCTTGTTTCCCACGTGTCGTGACGACGAGAAAACGACGTTGGAATATGAAACGGCGTTGAAGAAGGAGTAGGGGGCCAGGTTGACCTCTCCATCGGGTGATATGGTGGAAACGAAGGCGATGGGCCGCGGGACTATCACTCCCGTCAGCACTGCGTTAAATCTCTCAAAGGTCTTAGGGTCGATTATCAATTCAACTCCTCCGTATATATCTTACGAAATCACTGGTGGGATTATAGCCTCCCACACTGGGGCCGCCAAGTTTTGACAATCCAATGTCCCGCTGTTATGTTTGTAGCCGTTCACGCCTGGGGCGTTCCTGAGCACAATTGTCTGAACGGTCCGATCTGATCGGCCCGAGCGGGAGAGTTATCGATGAACTGGGCGGAGCAGATCGTCAAGACGCTCAAGGACTGGGATACGTCCATGATCGTCTATGTGCCTGACATATCTATTGACCAAGTAACGAGTCTCATAGAAGCCGACCCCTACTTCCGGCTGGTACCGGCAACCAGAGAAGAGGAAGCCATCGGTATCGCGGTGGGTTCATATGCCACCGGCCGTAACGCCGCGGTGTTCATGCAATCGAGCGGGTTCGGCAATAGCGTAAACGCTTTGGCCAGCCTCTGCATTCCGTCCCGGACACCCATTCCCATGTTCATCAACTTGCGCGGAGGCCCCGGCGAATTCAATATCGCTCAGGTGGCCATGGGCCGGGCTGTGATTCCAATCATGGACCAGTTGGGGTTGCCTCACTTCGTCCTGGAAGATGACGGAAAGATGGACAAGTTATTGGACGGCGCCATGAAACTCTGCCACGCCAACCGACAGCCCTTGGCGATCTGCCTGACACAGATGCTCCACGGAGGGAAGATTGCGTAGATTCGAGGGTACTCAGTTGGTATTGCGCCTGGCGGAGGACTCGCCCATCGTCAGCAATCTGGGCCCCAGTTCCGACGAGCTCTGGCACGCCGGGCACCGGGACCGCAATTTTTACACCTACGGCAACATGGGCCTCTGCTCGTCAATCGCTCTGGGCATGGCAATGGCCACTGATGAACAGATTATCTCTCTGGACGGTGACGGATCTCTGTTGATGAATATGGGGACCATTGCCTCCATCGGAAGGGAGAAACCCAAGAACCTGACGGTCGTAGTCTGGGACAACGAGCAATGGGGCCAGACTGGCGGGCAGCCCAGCCACACCGGCACGGGAACCGACTTGGAGCAGGTGGCCCAGAGCTGCGGCATCACGCACACCAAGACCGTCTCGGATCTTGAAGACCTGGAGGCCGCGGTCTCCGAGGCTTTGGCGTCGCCGGACGGGCCGAATTTCATAGTGGCCAAGATCGAAGAGGCCGGTTACATGTCGGTCGCGCCGGTGGAACCGGAGTTCACCCTCTACCGGTTCCGAAACACATTCGTGGAGCCACGGCAGCCGGGGGACTAGCAGACTTCCGTCTGTCCGGCCATTAGACCATTAACAACAGACGAACAACTAAAAAAGGCCCGCCAATTGGCGGGCCTTTTTGCTGTTCCGGTCTGGCTAGTTTACTTTGACGCTGGCTTCCATCTTTTGGATGGCTTCGTCCAGTTCTTCGAGGTCGAAGAAGTGGGGGCCGGCGCCGCCGTGGTAGACGACTTTGCCGTCTT
>VFHG01000372.1 GCA_009392075.1 SAR202 cluster bacterium | reverse complement strand
CATCTCCGCAGTATGCCTTTCTTGTACCTGAGGCCGGTGCAATGCCACTTCCAACGCCCTGGCCAATTTGCTGATCCCGGCAATCTTGCCGTTGGGCACGTAGCCCAGCCGGGCCTCTCCATAAAATGGAAGCAAATGATGCTCGCACACGGAGTAGAAAACCAGGCCGCTCACGATCACTGGGTCGTGGCTCTCGGCTTCGAAAACGGCATCTATCGCATCGTCGGTGTTCATTCCAACACCGGAGAACAGACTCTCGTACATCCGTGCCACCCGGGCAGGGGTGTCTTGCAGCCCTTCACGGTCCGAGTCTTCTCCGATGGCAGCTAAAATCTCAGCCACTGCTTTCTTTATGCGCTGTTCTTGGATCGTCTTAATTCCCCCTACTCGCCTAATCCTAGGGTAGCTTCCTCGATTGCTTCCATGGTCGCAGGTACTTCGACAGCCTGCACGCCTCCGCTACTAACAGCCAAGTCCGGGTCTTTCAAGCCGTTGCCGGTGCAGATACAAACAACCCGTTTATCGTGGAGGTCCAAACCCTGGCGGTGTAATTTCACTAGTCCGGCGAACGAGGCTGCGGAAGCGGGCTCGCAGAAAATACCCTCTTTACTGGCCAGCGCCCTGTAGGCGTCCAGTATCTCGTCGTCTGAGACTGCGTCAATCACCCCACCGGAGCCGTCTCTGGCATCGATCGCGCCTTGCCAGGTAGCCGGGTTGCCGATGCGTATTGCCGAGGCGATGGTCTGGGGCCTGGCCACGATCTCTCCTCTGACGATCGGCGCCGCCCCCTCAGCTTGGAAACCCATCATTCTGGGCAGTGTCTGGCTGCGGCCCAAGTCTTGGTACTCCCGAAAACCTTTCCAGTAGGCGGTGATATTACCGGCGTTGCCCACTGGTATGAAAAGCAGGTCCGGAGCGTCGCCGAGGGTGTCCACCAACTCGTATGCAGCCGTCTTTTGGCCTTCGATTCGGTGGGGATTCACAGAATTTACCAGGGTGACATCGTTCTTCTCAGTAAATTCGCGGACCAGACCCAAGGCCGCATCGAAATTACCGTTGATCATGATGACCTTGGCGCCGTAGATCATGGCCTGCGCCAGTTTGCCCATAGCGACTTCGCCTTTGGGAATCAAGACGAAGGTGGGAATATCACAGTAGGCTCCGAATGCGGCCGCCGAGGCGCTAGTGTTGCCGGTGGAGGCGCACATGATGGCCCGTGTGCCTTCTTCCAAGGCCTTGGCGATGGCGACCACCATGCCCCGGTCCTTGAACGAGCCGGTGGGATTGCAACCCTCAAGCTTGAAATACAGTTCAGAACAGCCCAACTCACGGCCCAAGCGGTTGGACTTGACCAGCGGAGTGTCGCCTTCACCCATGGTAATCATGGGCGTAGCGCTGGTGATCGGGAGCAGGTCCCGGTAGGTATTTAGCACCCCAGCACCCATTCGGCTAAGCTAGTCTCCTATCTTGTCTGAATCGTTCTTGTGCGGGCATCATTCTTCAATTCTAATGACGTTGCTAACCCGCCGCACCTGGGAGAGTCCGGCCATGGTCTGAAGGGCATTCTGCATGGACGCTTCTTTGGCTGGATGGGTGGTGATCACAATCTCTGCGCTCCCGGCCTCCGCATCGGTATCCCTCTGAAGAACTGCCGCGATGCTGATCTCCCCGTCGCCCAACACCTGTGCGATCTGAGCCAACACTCCAGGATTGTCAGCCACGTCAAGGCGGATGTAATATCGTGTTTGAAGGTCTCCGATGGGCCGGACTGTTAACGCCGCTCCATTTCCCGGACCTGCCCATTCCTGTGAGCCGGACGATCGCGACTGGCTGCCCATCTTGCGGACCACTTCAATCAAATCGCCGACTACTGCGCTCGTGGTCGGTTCCCTTCCTGCCCCCATACCGTGGAACAGGACCTGCCCGCACAGGCTGCCGTCAACCTCCACGGCATTGTACACTCCGTCAACCTTGGCAAGCATGTGTTCAGAGGGCACTAACGCGGGATATACACGGAGTTGCACCGCTCCGTCGTCCAGGTTTGCGATGGCCAGGGATTTTATGGCGTAACCCAACTCTTGGGCGTAGCGGAAGTCTTGAGGTTCCAGCCTGGAGATGCCTTCACAGTAAACATCAGCCGACTGGAACGGTTGCCGGTAGGCTAAAGAAGCCAGAATAGTCAATTTATAGGCTGCGTCGATGCCTTCAATGTCATTGGTGGGGTCTGCTTCAGCATAACCAAGACCCTGCGCCTCGCCGAGGGCTTGATCGAAACTGGTGCGCTCGTTGGCCATGCGGGTCAAAATGTAGTTGGTGGTGCCGTTGATGATGCTGCGGATAGAGCGAATGTCATTGGCCGCCAATTCGTTCATCAAACATCCCACGATGGGGATCCCGCCACCCACGCTGGCTTCGAATAAGATGTTCGCCCTATTCTTCCGGGCCAAGGCTAGTAATTCCGGTCCCGATTTGGCCATCACTTCTTTGTTGGCCGTGACGATGTGCTTCCCGGCGGCGAGGGCCTGCTTGAGATGATTTTCTACCGGGTCGGTGCCGCCGATCACCTCCACCACGATATGAATCTCAGGGTCGGCTAAGATATCTTCCGCGTTGGTAGTCAGTAGACCGGATGGGAGATTGATATCCCTGGCACGGGTGATGTCCCGGACCAACACTTTTTTCAAGTTCACATTGCGGCCTGTTACCGCGGCGAGGAATGATGCTTTACCCAGGATATACGCAGCCACACCGGTACCCACAACGCCCAGGCCCATCAGGCCAACGTTGATCTCATCAGGAACTTCACCAGACATACCGCTTAACGACGCCATAAGCCCTACGGTCCTGGTCCTGGCAGAGGAACGCCGGGGATGAGGTTCGGTACGGGGGTGGGCCGGGCGATGCGCGGCGCAGTAATGAACACCTGGTCCGTGACCCAATCGTAGAATCTGCTGTTGAAGTTCATGCGCACGGTCCCCGCTGTGGTTCCCGCGACTAGTGTTTCGCGCTGCCACAATGTGACGTTTTCCTGAAGTAGTTTCTGGCCCATCGTGTTATTCAACTCACGGTCTTCTGCCGCCGCAAGGACTTTCAGAAGATAGTAGGCGTCAGTGGTGAAGATGGGCTCACTCACCGAGCCAGGTTTCAGCGCTTCAATCTCGTCTTCTTCGTTGCCATACATGTAGTCGTCAAGGTCGGGAAACGCGCCTTTTGGCACCCATCCTACATAGCCATTTGGGTCTGCGAACTGGCTGGCGGAGTTCAATTCCTGGGCGA
>VFHG01000371.1 GCA_009392075.1 SAR202 cluster bacterium | reverse complement strand
TGCCTATCTTGTACCGAGCCAACGCCAAGACGGAAGAGGGTTATCCAGGTATCCCCAGGACCATCCTGGTGGATGCCAGCCACGGTGCCGAATCCCTCTGGGTGGGGCATCTTGAGATCGAACCTGGTGCCAGGGTCACCACCCATATCCATCCCGACACGGAAGAAGCGATGGTCATCGTGGAAGGGACACTAGAGGCGGTGCTGGGAGACGAAGTGGTCACGCTGGGACCAGGGGACACTGTCTTAGCCCCGGCAGGAGTGAAGCACGGTTTCGTGAACCGCTCAGAGAGCAAGGCAGCTCTGTTGGCTTCTTTCCCCAAGACATCCTTCGAGCGTCTCACGGCTGACTGATCGGGTCGTCGGTGCTGCCTTTTTCTGCTGCCGGAGACCCTTCCTTCAACACACTGGCCAACCCCAAAATCGTCTCCTTCAGCGAGACGTACATGTAGTAAGCCATCGGACCACCTCCATCCAGGGTGGGATTATTTCTGCCGTGAGACCGGTCAGAGGCCTAGATGATACGCCTTGTTGGCCGCGTCTTTCAGTTCGGTCCGGAAATCGGGATGGGCGACGGCGATAAGCTCCCCAGCCCGCTCCTTGATGGTCTTGCCCCGGAGATGGGCGATGCCGTGCTCCGTCACGACGTAGTCCACCATGGTCCGAGGGACGGTGACCACCGCGCCTTCCAGAAGCATCGGCAGGATGCGGGAGACCCTCTGTCCTCCGACCAGACTGGTTGAGGGCAGCACTGATATACAACGGCCTCCGGGGGAATAGTTGGCGGCGATGGAGAAGGCGGTCTGCCCGCCCACGCCAGTCCAGACACGGGGGCCAATGGTCTCAGACGCGACCTGGCCGGTCAGGTCAATCTGAAGCGCATTATTGATGGCGACCAGATTGTTCTGCTGAGCAAGGTAGCGCACGTCGTCGACATAGCCGAACTGATACAGTTCATACATCGGGTTGCCATCGATCATGGCTAGCTCGTCTTCGGGGACCAGGGCGATGCTAGCAACAACTTTGCCCTTATGCAGCGTCTTGTACTTGCCGGTGACTACGCCTTGTTCCACCAGTTGGGCCACCCCTCCGGTGATGATTTCGGTCTGCATGCCCAGGTCCTGCTTATCGCCCAGAAATGCTGCCATCGCCGAGGCTACGGTGCCGATCCCAATCTGGATGGTGTCCCCGTCGTTGATCAGTTCCGCCGCAACCAGCGTGCCGATGACCTCGGTGACCATGTTCTCTTCGTCCGTGCGCGGCGCAACCGGCATGGTTCCCGTTGCTTGTTCTGCCTCGCACATCCGGTCGATCTGTGAGATGTGGACGTAGTTCTCGCCTCCGGTCCGGATGAAGTTCTCGTGGACCTCGGCGATGACTATCTTAGATGTCCGGCAGTAGGTTGGGGAGAAGAAGACGCCGGGCCCGAAGCTGCAGTAGCCATTGGCGTCGGGAGGCGAGATCGGAACCATGAACACGTCAGGATCCTGCAACAGGCCGGCCGGTATGTCACCTTCGCGCCAGACGGCGGTGGGGAAGTAGCCCACCCGTCCCTCATTGACCATGTCCCGATCGAAGGGTGTGGCGTAGAGGTCGTGCAGATCGAACACATCCTCGTCGCCCTCGCGCACCCAAGAGAAGAGCGGCGCCGGGTGGTCGATCCGGACTCCTTCCAGTTCGCCTCTCCGGGCGTAGAGGGCTTCACATAACGTATATGGCGTACAATTGATGATGCCGACCGACACTTGATCGCCAGGCTTCACCACCGAGACGGCTTCCGACGGAGTCATGAGCTTGCTTCCGGCCATATCGCGCCATTTCATCACTGCGCCCCCTTACACCTTTGACTTAAAAACGGTGGTCAATAATGCCCCGGTAGGTAGATACGTACTGAGTGAATGTTTGATGCAATCAATTGCTGAAACTGATTATAATCTCTTAGAGTTCGTCAAAATGTTTTGGTATACTACCAACGAATACTGAATATCCGCAATCGAGCCTGCCTGCTACGGGCAGACACCGAGCCATATTTTGGCAACATGATGGAGGCCTGCTGTGGAAGAGATCCCCGACGGCGCCCGCACGGTCCACACGGACTACGACACGGTTTATCTCCGGGACCATGAGCCTGAGGCGCACGACCTGCGCCGCCTCTACGAGAATGCCAAGCGGGACCAATGGAACGTATCCACCGACATCGACTGGAAGCAACCGGTGGACTTGGACGAAGGTTTCGTTGCCGACGGCCTAATCGACATTCACGGGACCAAGTTCTGGGACAAGATGAACAACAAAGAGAAGGGCGAGATGAACCGTCTCTTCTCTGCTTGGAGACTCAGCCAGTTGTTCCACGGAGAGCATGGCGCCGTGTTGGTCTGCGGGCAATTGGCCAATGTTCTGCCGTCGGCGGATAGCAAATACTTCATGGCCACACAGGTGATGGATGAAGCCCGCCACACCGAATTTTTCCAACGCTACCTGGGTGAACGCGTCGGAAAGGTCTACGAACAGGCGCCGGTCGGAAGAGAACTTTTCGATTACATCCTAGCCGACCCTCGCTGGTACATAAAGACCATCGGTCTACAACTCGTGGGCGAAACGTTCGCAGTGGCGTTGTTCAAGATGCTCTCCGAGACTGCCAAAGACGAATTGCTCCGCTATGGCTGCAAGATGATACTGCGGGACGAGGCGCGGCATATGGGGTTTGGCATGCTCAGCCTTCCGGAGCAGGTGAAAGAGATGGACGCACAGGAGCGCCAGGAGATGGAGGAATTCACCATTTACTTCCTGCGCAATACCCTCACGGGCGGGTTCCCCAAGGAAGCCTACTTGGACATGGGCTTCAACAAAGCCGAGATCAAGGAGATACGCGACTTGCGCAAGGAGAAGGCACAGAGCGCCGATTTCGCCATGTTCCGCTCCTTGTTCAAGAAGGAGATGCACACCACCCTCGTTAACAACTTGCACAAGTGTGGTGTACTCAGTGAGAGCATGAAGGCCAGCCTGGAGCAGGAACTTCGCGTGAATGTCAGCGAAGCTCTGGCGGCCGATTAGTCCACGAAAACCTGTTCGGGCGACACTATCAGTCGATGGAATTGAACAGCCCGAAGGCTGGTGATAGTGTTCGCCCATAATTCGTAGCTATTGAGTCTGGAAAGCCGCTTTTTCCTGACTCGGCGCCCTTGGTTGGAACCCATTGTCGAAATTTACGACCACCGTCATTCGCGCAGGCCAACCCCTCTCCGTATTTCAGTATCGCAATTACTCGTTCGTCTGGGCTTCAACCACCCTCGTGACCATCGGCAGCCAGATGGAAC
>VFHG01000370.1 GCA_009392075.1 SAR202 cluster bacterium | reverse complement strand
ACCAGCGCTTGCCGGATGGCCGCGCCGGCGCCGTGAATCTTCTCGTAGGTGCCCTCTTCCCGCATCACGGCCAGGGTGGCGAGTCCGGCGGCGCAGGCGATAGGGTTGCCGTTCAGAGTGCCGATCTGGTTGACAAAGGTATCGTCGTCGGACGCTCTCCGGTCGTAAACCGAGAGGATGTCCGCCGGCCCCAGCACCGCCGCCAATGGGTAACCGCCGCCCATGATCTTGCCCACGGTGCACATGTCGGGCGTGACGCCGTAGAACTCTTGGGCGCCGCCGTAGGCCAACCGGAAGCTGGTTACCACCTCGTCGAATATGAGCGGGATGTTGTGGCGCTTGGTCAGGTCCCGCAACCCCTGAAGGAACCCTGGCTTGGGGGAGATAACCCGCTGGACCGGTTCTACGATTACCGCGGCGATGTCGTCCAGGTGGGCGTTGATGATCGTCTCGGTAGTGGCCAGGTCGTTGTACGGGGCGATGAGCATCAGCTCTTGGATGGCCTTGGGAATTCCTCCGCTGCTGGGCATGGCCTGAGGGTACTCGACCGAAGCCGATGGGGTAAGGCTCATCAGGGCATAGTCGCTGGTGCCGTGGAAAGCGCCTTCAAATTTTAGGATCTTTTCTTTGCCGGTGAAGGCGCGGGCGGCGCGCATGGCGTTGAAGCAGGCGTCGGTGCCGCTGGTGGTGAAACGCACCTGTTCGGCGCAGGGGACGGCGTTGACCAACACCTCGGCCAGTTCCACCGCTCTTTCGTTGGTGGTGAAGAAGGTGCTGCCGCCTTCAACCGCCTTGATGACGGCCTCGGTAACAGCGGGGTGGGCGTGGCCCAAGACCATAGGGCCGGACCCCATTAGCCAGTCAACGTACTCGTTACCGCTGACATCGAAGACATGGGAGCCTTTGCCGCGGGAGACAAGGAAATCCAGTTCTTCGGGAAGGGTGAGGTTGCCGCCGTTGCCGCCCGGCAAGTAACGCCGTGCTTTCTCCAATAAGTGTTGCTCAGCGGCGCTGCGACGGGCCATGACCACCCTCCTCCCGATTATATTTCGTATGTATTGTATACCTGGATCGGTTAACCTTCAGCCCTGGCTTTATTCATTACATCGACCAGTTCTTGAACGCTTGCGGCTGAGGCCTGGAGCGCCGTCTGCTCCTCAGGGGTTAGCTTGATTTCCATGACCTGTTCCATTCCACCGGCGCCGAGCTTCACGGGTACGCCGACGCAGAGGCCGTTGATGCCGAACTCGCCTTCCAGGTAGGCGCAGGCGGGGAGCACGCGTTTCTTGTCCAAGAGGACCGCTTCGACCATCTGGGTGATGGCGGCCGACGGGGCGTAGTAGGCGCTGCCTTCTTTCAGCAACTCGACGATCTCTCCGCCGCCGCCTCGGGTGCGCCGCACGAGTTGGTCAATCTTCTCCTCGGCCATCAGTTCGCTGATGGGAATGCCGCCCACGTTGGTGAACCGGACGAGGGGCACCATGTCGTCGCCGTGACCGCCTAGCACGAACGCCCGGACGTCTTCAACCGAGACGTTAAGCTCCTCCGCGATGAAGGTTCGGAAACGGGCGGTGTCCAGCACGCCGGCCATGCCGAATACCCGGCTCCGGGGAAACCCGCTAACCTCGTAAACGTTTTGGACCATGGCGTCTAATGGGTTGGTCACCGGCATGATGATGCAGTTGGGGGAGTACTTGACCACCTGCTCTGTAACGGAAGAGGTGATCCGCATGTTGGTCAACAGCAGGTCGTCGCGGCTCATGCCGGGACGACGGGCGATGCCGGCGGTGATAACCACCACTTCGGAACCGGCGGTCTCCTCATAGCCGTTGCTGCCAATGATCTTAGCGTCGGTGCCCGTCACCGGAGCCGATTCGAGCATGTCTAGGGACTTTCCTTGGGGCAGGTCTTCGACCACGTCCACCAACACAACGTCGGTGTAGCCGAGGGCGTGAATCCTTTGGGCTGTCGTGGCGCCCACGTTGCCTGCGCCGACAACTGTTACCTTGCTTCGCATTATGTGATTTCTCCTAGTTTTTGAGGTGCGGAATATCGATTTAATCTGGCGGGAGAAATCCCTCCAACCCTCCTTTTTAAAGGCGGCTACCGGGGGATTTTTGCGTTTCGCAATAGTCAGGCGTACAGGAGAGTACTACGAGCCTGGCGGACGCCTAGCCGAGCGTATTATATATGAGAACCGGGCATGGCGGAAGTCGGACAGAACGACGGTTGGGCAGGGCGGTTTCAGTTTCGTCTGTAGGAGTATCATATTGCGGAATAGGCGGTCCATTTCCAGGAGGGATCGATGCCGGATGTTTTAGCTCGGCGAAGATACCGGATTGCCATTCTAGTGGTAATGGTTGTTGTGGTCCTCTACGGCTTGGTGTCTTTTCTGATTGCCCAGGGAGTCACCAACGCCAGCCGAAAACCACAGGAACAAATCCCATCCGACTTTAACTTGGTTTCCGAAGATGTGGAGTTCTTTTCCCGGCGCGGCGACGTGAAACTCAGCGGCTGGTACCTGCCGGGAGATGATTCCAGTCCCCACCTGATTTTTGTCCACGGGATCGGAAGTGTTCGCTCCGGGGACAAAGCAGTAGGGTTGGCGGCCCGGATCGTGGGGCTGGGCTACAACGTACTGATGTTCGATCTGCGGGGCCACGGCTCGTCCGGGGGCGACAAAGTATCTGGTGGTTTTTACGAACGGGCGGATGTCCTAGGCGCGTTCGACTATCTATTGAGGCGAGGCGTTGATACCGGCCGCGTCGGGCTGATGGGATTTTCCATGGGGGCCGCGACATCGATCATGGCGGCAGCCCAGGAGCCGGGAATCACCGCCGTGGCGGCGGACAGTACATACGCCAACACCTCTGAATTAATCGCACGCGAGGCGGCCCGGAAGACGCCGATTCCCGGTTGGCTGACGCCTGTCTTCATGCCTGCAGCTAAGCTGATGGCCAACGGCATCTACGGGATCGACATCGGTTCGTTAGTCCCTGAAGAGTCGGTGGCCGGTCTTGGATATCCGGTGCTGGTGATACACGGGACCGGCGACAAACGCATCCCATTGGAGCAAGGCCAGCGGGTCGCGGATGCTGCTAAAGAGGGCAGCTCAATCTGGCTTGTGCCCGAAGTTGACCACGTAGACGCGTTTTTAACCCACCCTGACGAGTACACGGAGAGGGTGAACGAGTATTTCAGTTCCCGGTTCAGGTAGGGTGAGCCTTTTAGGCACGTCGGAACCCGTTAAACCGGCTGGCTGAAGACTGCGCATCAGCCAGCCGCTGTATAGCTAGATCGCGTCCACGATCGCGTTCAGAGTGGCGCTGGGGCGCATAACTTTGGAAACCATCTCATCATTGGGATGGTAATACCCGCCGA
>VFHG01000369.1 GCA_009392075.1 SAR202 cluster bacterium | reverse complement strand
TAAGGGTAGGCGCAACGGTAGGCGCAAGGGTAGGCGCAAGGGTAGGCGTTGGTTGCGGGACGGCTGTGGGGTTGGTGCTAGCCGCCGGCGTGGGTGTTGGAGAAGCGATCGCCGATGGCAACTCTGCTCCACTTCCATTGCTGCCGCCGCCCAATACTCCAACCGCGAACAGCAGGCCCACAAGCGCTCCGACGACGGCTGCCGAACCCAGCAACCATCTCCAACTGCTTAATACTCCGATATATGCGACTTCTAACATCCAGCGCATGATCTGCTCCCCTAACTCGGCCGGGCCATGTTCAGAATAATTCGTGCATCGTCGATGGTGATCTTGCCGTCGTTGTTAACGTCCAAAGCCAGGTCAATCTTTATGAGGTCGGACGCCATCCTAAAAGCCTGAAGCGCGTCCAATGCCGTTATTACACTATCGCCGTCGGCGTCACCCCGGACCCTTGGGCCTACCTTGAAGTCGGCGCCCACCAATTCCATGGAGAGCGGCCCTTGGGCATTGTGGCTCACCAAGGCATCTGACAGGGTGATTGGACTCACCGAGCCCGAGGACCCGACTACCTGGAACTCGACCACCGCAGCGGTCCCTCCGGACCCAGAGCCGCGGGTTGCGGCAAATCCAAATCTAATCTCGCCCAGAGTGTCTGCGTCGTAACTGAAGGAGTCTTCAGTCAGCCTGGACCCTCGTTCCACGGAGACCACCCGTAGGGCGTCTGAATCGTAGTTCAAGGTGAATCCCAGGCTGGTGATTCCCGAGGCTTCGTGCAGTTTTACGGGAACTCGAACGGTGCTTCCCAAAGGAGAGACCCGTGATTCAAGGACCAATGCCGTCCCAGTGGGCGTAGTCACCCTAGGGAGTGGCGTGTCGACCGGGTCCGGAGCCGGTTCGTTAACCTTGGGGACGTCGGGACGAACGTCGCTCTGACGGTTGATGGTGATCAGATAGGTGCCGGTGGGATAGCCCACCCGTCCGGAAGCGGAGACGGCCAGGGTGTACCAGCCGGCTTCGGGAGCCTCCCACTCAAGGGCTTGTTCCAGCCCAAAGTTGGAGGCCGAGAACCCGGCCGCCGCGTTTTCCACCGAGAACCGGACGCCGTCAACTGTACCCGGTCTCACATCGACCGTGTAGGTGATTCCCTTCTCGGCCAAGAACAGGAAATAGTCATAGTCATTTGACGGGCTAATGGCGCCTGCAATTGCGTTGCCGAACCCGATGCGGGTGCCGTTCATAGCGGTATCGCTATGTCGGTCTTGCAACGTCATGTCAGGAGTTACTTTCAGCGAATATGTCCCGGTCGGCTCTTCGGCTTTGGCCGAGGCCGATACCTTTACGAAGTAGGTACCGGAGTCCGGAGCGATCCAACGGACGAGGTTGCTCTCTCCAAAGTTCCGGGCGCCGGTGTCCGCGCTTCCGCCCACGTTATTGACCTCCATGGAGACGGCAGTAGCCGATCCGTAGGTCAGGTCCAAGATGTATTCCACCCCCCGCATCGACGGGAAGGTGAAGAAGTCCAAGTCTGACTGAGGGCTGATCGCGCCTTGGTATACGGTGCCAAAGCTCAGCGGAGTGCCGGTGGAGGCCGTGTCCAGATGGCGGTCCTCCAAACTGGTGTTCGCCGACACCGTGAGGGAGTAGGAACCGATCCCCTCAGTGGCCTGCGGCGAATGGGAGATAACAACGTAGAAAAGGCCGGTACTGGCCGCCGTCCATCCCAGGCCGGTGCCCAGACCGTTGGTGCTGCTCAGTGTGTCACCCTCGAGGCTCTCGATGGATATGACCGCGCCGCTGGCCGTCAGTAATTCCAAGGCCAGAGAGTAGTTGACGCCTCGTTCGGCCAGGAATGAGAAATAGTCCCGGTCGGTGCTCGGGCTGACCGCGCCCGGATGGGCGTTGCCAAAGCTGAGGACCGAGGCGGTGCTGGGGAAGTCGCCGTGATAGTCCTGCAGCGTATTGTCTATGCTCAAGTTCAGGGAATAGGTACCGATGACATTTGGCACCTGGGTGGACGCAGACACTACCGCCATATAGGTTGCGTTGGCGGACGCCAGCCACTCAAGATGCGTTCCCACGCTTCCATTGGCAGCGAGGCTGGTGCCGCTGGTGTCGGTCACCGCGAGTGACACGCCGTCGGCGCTACCCAGAGTGATATCCAGCATGTATTTAACGCCGCGCTGGGCCGGGAAAGAGAAATAGTCCAAGTCGTCGGCTGGGCTTATCGACCCTTGATGGGCATTCCCAAAGCTGACCACTGTCGCCCCGGCAATGGACTGAGAATGCTGGTCAAGGAGGGCCGTTTCCGCGTTTAATTTGATGGCATAGGTGCCGTTCGAATCGCGGACCCTGGTAGTACCAGTAATTGCGATGAAATAGGTACGGTTGCGCGGGGAGATCCAACTCAAAGTGTTGCCGATGCCGTCGCTGGTCTTTTCCACGCCCGAAAGACCGGATTGAATGGCGATTTCCACGCCTTCCGAAGTACCTAGTTCAACCTCGATGTTATACCTAACACCTCTTTGGGCCTGGAATGAGTAAAAGTCGAAGTCGTCTCCGCCGTCGACAGTGTTGGCCAGGCTTGGCTGATTACTCCAGGGGCTGACCGCGCCTTGGTAAACGTTTCCGGCGGTGATCTGGGTTGCGCCGGTGATCTCGTCGGAATGGCGGTCTACGAACCGGGTATCCGCGAACCCACTAAGAGTGTAATCACCCAGGTAGAAAGAACCGTCGAAGTTGTTGATCGTTCCTGATACTTCTACATAGTAGGTGTCGGTGGTACGGGCGATCCAGGCTACGGTCTTCTGCCCGCCGGACACGGTTAGCTGCTGCTCGGGGGAACTGTTGTTGCCGCGAGACAGGGAGTTGATGATGGAGATGTTGGCGTCGATGACCGTAATCTCGTCCAGCACAAACGTGTATTCGACACCCCTAAGGGCTTGGAAAGAGAAATAGTCCACATCAAACAGGATGTCGGAAGGATTGATCGCGCCCGACACGGCCCCTGAACCGATGTTCAGGTCGGTGGAAGTGAAACGGTAATCGCCGTGGTCATCTTCCGCATGGATAATGTTCTGGTTCGAGAAGAAGGCCACCGCAACCAACGCTAGAAAAAACAGCGTGATTGGCAGCAGCGATATCGATTTCCGCATACCCGTCCTCCATTCCTCCGCCGCGAAATCTGCGGCATGGTGCCGGGGCCATGGTCCTTGCTGGACTATCTAGACCCCGATCTACAGGCGTCCGCAATCGGCCGGCGCGTTGGTTATGGCGCCGGACAAAAGGCGTATTCCCTGTCTTTAGCTATGAAAATTATACCTAGTTTAAAATTAATTTTAAATTAGTGTCAATTATATACACCACCAAATAGCGGGTAAATGGCGCAGTCCAGGCACAGCATGAAGGCGGAAAGGGGCAGAGGCTATAGAGAGTAGATGTCCAT
>VFHG01000368.1 GCA_009392075.1 SAR202 cluster bacterium | reverse complement strand
TTCTCCGAGGCGATTCTAATGTCGCAGGCCAGCGCCCGCTCCAGACCCCCGGCCACTGCGTAGCCATTCACCGCCGCGATGGTCACCTTGGCGGTCTTCATGTACGGCGGCACCACATTGCTGACCGGGCCGCCCGCAGCGATGCGTGCGGCCGCCGCCTTCAGGTCCATACCCGTGCAGAAGGCCCTTTCTCCGGCGCCGGTGAGCACCAGAACCTTCAAGTCCGGGTCTTTATCAAAGTCCTGCTCGCACTCGTATATATAGTCCGTGGTCGGCGGGTCGCAGGCGTTCATCACCTGGGGACGATTGATTGTTATCCAGGCGGTAGGGCTCTTTTTCTCGTAGTTCACCGTATCCATTTGCAGCCCTTCCTTCTTCCGTAAAAGATTTCTCTCTGTCTCATTCTAGATGCCCAACCGGGATTTGTATTCCAGATCGCGTTCCGCCAAAAACCCCATGCTCAGCAATCCTTCCGGGTCCGGCGGCGGCGTAACCCCGGGATTTACCGGCACATCCGAAATAACTTGTTGGTCCATCAATTCGTCGTATTCCTGGTCTGTTCGACCCAGTAACTCTTGGAAGACTTTGCGGTTGGCCTCCCCGAACCGGGGCGCCAGCCGGTCTGGCGGCCGGTCAACTCCGGTCAGACCGAATAGCGGCGCGGAATGAGGCCGGGGACCCACCGGCTCCGGGTGCTGCGATATCTCGAAGAACCCCCGGTCGGCATGGTGTGCGTCGGTGGCGATATCCCGGGTGTTATACACCGCACCACAGGCAACACCGCTCGATTGTAGTAGATGCATGACTTCATGTTTGTCTTTATCGCTCGTCCACCTGCCGATGGCCTCATCCAGGCTCTTCCGTTGAGACAGACGTGACTCGGCAGTCTCCCAATCACGATTGGAAGCCCAGGCTTCCCCCACTGCGCGGACGAAGTTGGCCCATTCAGCATCAGAGGTCACAGTGATCGATACCCAGCCGTCGTCGCCGGCGCAGGGATATAACCCATAGGGAGCGTGGTCTGGGTGGCTGTTCCCGCGGCGAGTTGGCGCCACGCCATTCATCTCATACTCCATGAACGCCTCGCCCAGGTGGGCTACTCCCGCCTCGTATTGGGAGAGGTCGATCCATTGCCCCTCCCCTGTGCGCTCCCGGTGGGCTAGAGCCAGCAGAATGGCGTATGTGGCGTTCAGCGCCCCCAAGGTGTCGTTGAACAATATCCCACCCTGGACTGGACCCGAGTCCTCATATCCGGTTAGGTAGGTCAACCCGGTGACCGCCTGGAGACTGGACCCGTAGCCGATGTAGTTCTCCCAGGGACCGGAGCTGCCGTAGGCGGTGGAGTCCAGGACGATGATGTCGGGTTTTATCTTCCGCAATTCGGGGTAGTCCAGGCCGAAGTTCCGCATCACCCGGGGCGGAAAATTCTGCGCCACAACGTCGCTGACGCTGACGAGTTCCTTGAACAATTCCTTGCCGCGGTCAGTGTTCAGGTCCAACGAGATGCCCAACTTGTTGCGGTTGGCCTCGTGATACATGCCGCCATTGTTCCAAGGCTGGTCGCCCACCTGACTGTCCGGCTGAGGGCTGCCCCGGGATGAATCAGGCCGCACGGCCGACTCTACTTTAATCACCTCTGCTCCATAGGCCGCCAGAGGCGATATGGCATAGGGAAGCGCCCAGACCTGACCAGGCTCGATGATGCGGACGCCGCTCAGGGGCAACGGAGCGGTCACAACGTAGCCCCTTGAAACACTTCTTCGTTATGCTGGCCCAGAGTAGGGGCCGGCATGGCCTGCCGTCGGGGTGTCTCAGACATCCGGAACGGCGCTCCGGGGTAGCGCAGCATGCCCACCGCCGGATGGGGAAACTCAATGAAGTACCCCCGGTCCTCCAGTTGAAGCGAGCCGGAAATGTCCTCCATGGTGTTTACGGGCGAAAAAGGGAATCGCCATTCCTGGGCATGGTGAAACCATTCCTCGGCCGTCTTTTCCAGCCACTTGGCCTTCAGTAGGTTGTCAACTTCATCAGAGTGTAACTGCCGGTCGGCGGGGGTGGCGAACTTGGGGTCTTGCAGTTCTGGGACCTCAGCCATGGCGGCATAAGTGGCCCAATCGCCCATCACCCCTGGCGTAGGGAGAATGTAGCCCTCTTTGGTCGGCGCCGGATAGCGGAGGCTGCTGCCCCGAGACGGCTGCCGCCGGGAGACCAGACCGGCGTAGGTGTAGTCCGAGAAAGTGGTGAACAGAGTGCTGATGGCGCACTCCAGGATAGATACGTCCACCTGTTGTCCGTGGCCGCCACGCCAGAGTCCTAACAAGGCTGCCACTGTACCCGATGCGGCTGCCACACCGCCCAGATATTGTGCCTGGTTGTAGCCATGCTTCACTGGCTCTCGGTGGTATTCGCCGGTGATGTAAGCCATACCGCAGAGGGCGTAGAGCACCAACTCTGAGGCGCGGTAATCCCGGTAGCGGCCATTACGCCCGAAGCTAGACACCGAGGTCATTACCAGCCGGGGATTGACCTGGTTCAAGGTCTGGTAGTCCAGGCCCAGAGATGGCATCACCCTAGGGGAGTAACTCTCCACCAGAACGTCGGCATCCCGGACCAGTTCCAAAAGCGACGCCCGCCCGGCATCGGACTTCAGGTCCAGGGTGATTCCTCGTTTGTTCGTGTTCAGATAGAGGAAGATGCCGCTCTTTTCCGGGTGGGATTCGTGGCCGGGGAAGGGGCCCATGCGGCGGGCCGGGTCGCCGCCGTCGGGCCGTTCGACCTTGATCACGTCCGCTCCGTAGTCAGCCAGCAACTTGGTGCAGTAGGGGCCGGCGATGTGCTGGGTCAGGTCGATGACCTTAACGTCTTTCAGGGCGGTGTCGTTCATTCAGTCCACGCGGAAAAGCAAGTTGAGGGGCAGATTCAGAGATGCCAAAATCTAGCAATGTCGTAGCTAAGTGTCAATGCTGGTCGGCTAACTGCCAGTCTCCCACGTGATCAGAACTTCCCGCATTTCTTTCCGCCATTGGGGCACGAAACCGGCTTCACGGGGAGTGAACAGCTCATCGAAGTGGGTCTCGAACACAGACTGGGCCCGTTCGCGGTCATCTGGCTTGATCACACGGTCCTCCACGACCATCTTGATCGCTTCTTCCCGTGTCGGAGGGCGTTGGTTCTCCCACCAGGGCGACTCGGGCATCACCTGGACGTCGGGCAATATCCCCATGTCCCACAGCACGGGCAAGAGCTGTGCCTGACCTGGCAGCACCGCTTGCTCTTCGCCGTAGACCAACTGAAAGAGCTTGGAGAGCCGGTTGGGTGGGGGCTCGCTCCAGATGGTGATCATGACCCGGCGGGAAGCCGCAGCCTCCATTTGCCGTATGAAAGAGGAAATGTCCCGAACGAAGTAGGTGACATCAGCCGCGAATGAGATGTCTCCCTGCGGCGC
>VFHG01000367.1 GCA_009392075.1 SAR202 cluster bacterium | reverse complement strand
CCATGAGCTTTGCGTCGGCGAGGGGGGGTATAATGTACTCAACCCAAAGCGGTCCAACATCCTGCCAGCCAGAAACATCCCCAGAGGAAACATGCTGGAATTACGCGACCCTACTTGGAGCGCGGGAATGTCTGAACTTTCTGTTGATGAGATCGTCCAGCAGGCATAAACTAATAAACGATCGATCTTAATAAGGGAGAGCCATCATGGATTTTGGATTATTTGATACCTGGAACGCTTTGTACGCCGGTGACAAAGTTCCTTGGGATCCCGCTTATGCCGGCGGAGAAATGCTCGAGTCGGAGGCTTACGACAAGAACTTCGAGATAGTTGATCTAGTGGAGTCGGCGGGTTGGGACTATATTTGGCTCGGCGGAGGCCACTTTTCCACGCAAGCGAGCATGGACCCTCAGGTTCTCATGCTGTCGGCGGTCATCGCCGCGCGCACGAAAAATATCAAGATCGGATCGTCGATCCACCGCCCATTGATGAAGCTGGCTGCAGAGGAATTATCGGAAAGAGCGCTGCCTCATGAACGATACTCCTTCGATAATCTGATGCTGGACGACCCTTTCCAGACCGCGGAGCAGATATCCATCATCGACCAGGTCAGCAAGGGCCGGTTCATCTACGGCGCGGGAGCGCGGTCTCGCGGCTCTGACGACCGCCGGGACTACTTCTATGAGTTCCTGGAGGTCATGAAACAGCTCTGGACAGAGGACCATTTCTCCGGCTTCGAGGGGAAGTACTACAACTACCCCGCATTCTACGAACCATACCTGTCCATCCCCAAGCCCTACCAGAAGCCCTATCCTCCCATGCTGCTGCCCGTAGACAGTCAGGAAAGTTTCGTCCCCATGGGCACCCTGGGTTACAAGATCGCCATCGGAGCCGGAAGCTCCACCCACAATCTCCGGGGGACTACCGTCCAACTAGAAAACGTCAAAAGCTACCGGAAGGCCTGGAAGGACGCTGGACATGAGGGCGAACCGGCTACCGTGGTCCGCATACCCACTCTGTTGGCCGACACGAAAGAGGAGGCCGAACGCCTGAGTGACGAACTCATGGTCCTGGCCAGACGCTATTTCAACGGACGAATCGGCATCGGAAGTACCGACGCCGGCTCCGCCAGCCCTGACACGACCGCGGAGGTTAACCTGTTTGGGACTGCGGAAGATGTGGTCGAAAAGATCGAAGTGCTCCGGGAGCAATACGACACCGACGAGATCATGTTCGAGGCCAACTGGACATCGTCGGTCCCCCGCGACGTTGTGACGAACACCATACGGATCCTCACAGACAAGGTGATTCCAAAGTTCAAATAACGCTGAGGGCCGGTCGATTTGACCGGCCCTTAGTCGGAATGCCAGTTTTGTGGCTGTGCCCCTTGGAGAAGAGGGGAAATGCCCTATCCCCGGCGCACGGAGGGCGGTTAGGCCCGACTAAGTTGAGACTCCCGGCGTAATCTGAGACTGGGGTTTTCCATGATTTAGGGCTTGGCTTCGAAGCTTGCCCTAAGTAAACTTGGGCATGACCTCTTCGGCGAACAGTTTCATTGAATCCATGACCCGATAGTGTTCCATGCTGCCGAAGGCGAAGTTCGCCCCGAAGTAGCTGATGCCGTGCTGGCTTTGCAACTCGGAGATGCGATCAACGCATTGGTCCGGCGTGCAGAAGTAGTTGTTGGCAAGTTCCGATTCGTAGCTGCGCGGTTCGTCAGTCCGGCCGGTCTTCCAATCGTCCAGGTCCATGTTGATCTCATCGCCCTGTGTAATCGTGCGCCGGTAGGCGCTAAGGTCCCGCACCCAAGTGATGGCCTTCTCGGGGTATTCATTTGCCTCTTTCTCATCCTCGGACAGGTATATGAAGCGGAAGAAAGGCATCTCGGCCATTTGGGACACCTTGCCGGCGGCAGCGCATCGTTCGGAATACAGGCTCATCAAAGCCAACGTGTCTTCCACTGGAGTGAAATAGGTGGTTAGGACCGGCATGTCCCGGGCGACCGCGATGTCTATGCTGGCGGCGGTCCGGGAAACGGCCACGTGCACCGGGGGGTGGGGTCTCTGCAGCGGACGTGGGGCTATAGTAATTCCGTCCACTTGATAGTATTTCCCTTGGTAACTGAAGTCTTCGGTGGTCCATAATCCCAGAATGATGTCCAGCACCTCGCGGAAGCGGTCGTCTCGCGAGTCGAAATCGATCTTAAAGTTCCCGTACTCGTAGTCAGCCGAACCGCGCCCGACCCCGAGGTTCAACCGGCCGTTGCTGAGTAGGTCTACCATGGCCGCCTCTTCAGCCAAGCGAATTGGATGATGAAACGGAAGAACGCTAACACCCGCGCCCAGCCGGATGGTCTTGGTCTGGGCGGCGATGTGTGCAAGGATGGGCATCAATGAAGGAAATATCCCATAACGGCTGGAGTGGTGTTCCGCGATCCAGATGGAATCGAAACCCAATTCTTCGGCGTATTGGACTTGCTCCAGCACCTCTCCGTAAATACGACTCTGGTGGACCGTGTCCTTATCGGCCCAAGAGGCCGGGAGGAATAGAGCGAACTTCATGACAGGTTTCGGCTCCTTAGGGTTGGCAGTATCGTACGGCCTCGGTGCGCAGGCGAAAACGACAACTAGCGAGCACTGGCGAGTATATCTCGGGCTGGGGCAGCAGAGAATAGCGAATTGATCCCCTTTGAGCTTGTTATACCTGATATGTCCCGTGGACGGCTCGGCTGCCACCGCTCCAGCCATGGCAGACGGCGGTGCAGGGGCCCCATCCGCCAGCGACGATGAGCTGGAGGTTTTCGGGGTCTTTGATAGCGGGAACGAAGCAGTCATCGTCGTCGGGATCGACTTTGATCGGAAGAGCCAGGGCGCGCTCTCGCCGCCAGTTGCCTCCTGTCTTGAGGTCACCCACCCTTAGGCCTGCGATCTCGCACAGGCGGCGGTGGACGTCACGGTGGCTCAGACCGGCGCCCGCACAGATACCGGCATGCTGCGGCCCCATAGCCACCACCATGTCAGAGCGGGCGTGCATATTCCAAGAACCCATCGCGGCCATTGTGTCGGCAATCCCCAAAAGTAGCCGGTCAGGTTCGTCGCTCACATCGTCGAAGCAGAACCTGGGGGACTCCACCATCGCCATGGTGATCACGTTCTCATCGGGGCGGTACCCCTTCGAGACCGCCAGGCTGTCCCATGGGTGGTCTTCCATGTTTTCCGTGAGGCAATAAGTGTACCGCGAGGGCATACCGAAGATCGTCATGGAGGAGATGCCGGGAATGCCAGCGCCGAGGTTCATCAGGATGAGCCGTATCGCCCGCCCTATTGTGGCGTTCGCCCGAAACCCCGGCCCGAGGCAGCCGTTCCCTCCGTGGACTCCGATCTCCGCCGCGTAAGGCCCATTAACGATCATCATCGGGGCAACGCCGTGCATCGTGCCTTGGACGCCGTTGACGTTGAACTCCTCCCGGAGCATTAATTCCGTCGCACCGAGGACGACAGGCAGGTACTCCGGCCGACAGCCAGCCATCAGCGCGTGGACTGCCACCGTCCGGACGGTGGCGATCTCCATTGCGGGCGGTATCAGGCCGATCACTTCCTCGTAGTCACGTTCAGTCTGAGCGAGCATCCGGGAGATCCGCTCTTCCGTAGGGGTTACGACAGGGAAGCCATCCGACCACGGCTTCTCCAGAAAAAACTCGAACTCGTCTACACGTTCGTTCAACACTGGTCTCCTGCAACGGGTTTTCCGTTCAGACTTTCAGATGGCTCGCCACCTCGTCCACGAAGTGGAGCGTTAACTCACGCATCTCCGTTGGTTGGAGGTTGCTTACCGGATGTGGAAGCTGCACGTAGGGGTGCCCTACCATCCCCTTGCTGCGGAATTGAAACTCTGCAGCCTTCTTGAAGGCAGTGGTGATTATTGTCGTGGACGGAATGCCCTTTTTTTCAAAGGCCACGGTGTCGTACACACTGCACAACGTACAAGAACCTCAACCGCCCAGCCCTGCAACGGCGATGTCCACCTGCTTCGCCATATCATCAATCAGCTCTTCGGCAGCGGGCTTGGAGTAATGCTCCTTTCGGCGTACGATTACGCCTTCGACCCCGTAACGCTCGCATAGGGCTTCGCCGATCGTCTGGAGAATGATATCTGCCTGTTCTTTGGTGTTATCGATAAGCCCGACCACCTTCCCGGAGAGACTGGTAGGCCGTGGCGCCGGCAGGATTATCTCCTTGCCTCCACCTGCAGTGGGGTCAACAAATCCAAGTTCATTCGCCATCATGTTCTCCTCTCAACACCAGTGTGCACCGGCGAGTTGCATCGCCCGGCACAGTGGACACGACCAAGGCACCTTCGGCGAAGATAGCCGCGGGGATAAACGCGGCGGTGCCCTTATCCTCGACACCAACCTTCGGGCTGGGGATATCGTACGTTGAATTATAGCCGAGCAATTGGTCATCTGTTTATACGCATGAAGATGGGAGTGGCGCTGGGTAGTGGAGGATGGATTCCGGAAAGAGGGAGATGACCCTTTCGGCCAGCCTGGGACCGCCCTGTAGTGGCGCTACCCCGGAGAGTTCGCCGCCTCCGTTGCCGCATACCAAGGCGAGTTGGAATTCAGGGTTTAGAGCTGGTTCGGGTTCAAGCGCCCCTTCGTTTCGGGCCATTCGAAAGGGTTATGTGTACGCCTGCCTCCGAGGTCTTGGTCATCAATCACCACGTCTCCCTCTTGGATAAGCTCGAACGCAGTTTCATCTTTATCCAAGC
>VFHG01000366.1 GCA_009392075.1 SAR202 cluster bacterium | reverse complement strand
CCACAATCATCGACCAACAAGAAGCCGGAGCGTTAACTCCCGGCTTCGATCTTGACGACTGCTCCGCCATCGTTTACGAGCCGTTGTCGGGGTATGCCGATGCCTCTGGAACGACTCTAGCTTACGCTGCCCAGGCCCGCAATCTTGGCGTAAGAACGGCACTGAGAACGTCCGCGACAGAGCTAGAGATTACCGGCGGAAAGATCACAGGGGTTGTTTCCAGCCAAGGGCGCATCAGCGCCGAGCGGGTCATCGTCGCAGCCGGAGCATGGAGCAGCGGCCTACTCGAGCAGTGCGGAGTTAGCCTGCCCTTGACCGTCAGCCGTCATGAAGTTGCAGCTTTCACGAGGCCGTCGGCCAGCATTTCAAGCCTCCCAGGAGCAACCGACCTGGTCAATCAGACTTACTTCCGGCCTGAGGGAACTGACCTGCTCTTGGCCGGCGGCGGAGGACCTGGCGAGCCGGTTGAGGACCCGTCGGTGTATGGCCACCGACCCACCCAAAAGTCCATCGAGTCGGTCTGGACCCAGCTGACCAAGCGAATCCCCATGATGAAACAGACCGAATACACAAACGGATTCGCCGGGCTGTATACCTCGACTCCGGACCGACATCCCATCATCGACCAAGTCAACGGTATCGAAGGGCTTTTTATCTGCGCTGGGTTCAGCGGACACGGCTTTAAATTGGCGCCCGCAGCCGGCGCGACGGTGGCGGAATTAGTGATCGATGGCCAAACCTCAACTATCGATATTTCGCCTTTGCAGCTTTCCCGGTTCGCAACAGGGCCGAACTCAGAAGCAGGCCTACTATCCGAGAGCGGGGATGATGTCGTTATTTAACAACCACAGGCCCGCTTCCGGTCTCGAATCCCCCCTCTACCTCTCGATTTGGGTTACGCCGGATGATCCTATCGATCGCCGCCGTAACGGTTCTTGGGCTTGCCGCCTGCTTAGGGCTCAGCGACGCCGAGAAGCGCTTCAACAGCGGAACGGAGCTGATGGACGAAGGCAGGTACGAGGAGGCCATAGCCGAGTTCGACTTAGCCCTATTCAGCGACGGCTCGATGGCCGCCGCTTTCCACAATCGCGCCGTGGCCGAACAGCGGACCGGTAGCCTTTCATCGGCCATCAAAGACTACACCCGGTCAATTGAACTTGATCCGGAGTTGGCCCTTGCCTACCAAAACCGTGCCAGCGCTTACCTGGAACCCGGGGACTGTCAAAGCGCGCTGGCCGACCTCGAGCGGTCGCTGGAACTGGACGATCAATCTGCGGCGCCCCAGACCCAGTTGGTTTGGTCTTTCTGGACCTGGGCAAAGGTGAAGAGGCGATCATTGCCTTGGGCCGCGCCCTCGAACTGGACCGTGAGTTTTTCCCAGCCTACGGCAACCGGGGCATCGACTACAGCAGGACCAGAGACATCCAGTTGGCTATGGCTGACTACGGCAAAGCAATCGAACTTAACCCCACTTACAGCCTGGCCTACCGCAATCGTGGCTCGGCCTACGTGCTGCGCGGGGAACTGGAATTAGCCATCGCCGACTTGGACCGCACCATTGAGCTGGAACCAGGTAATTCAACCGAATACATCAGCCGTGGAGTGGTCCGGGCAGCGTCCGGGAACCTAACTTTAGCGGTTGATGACTATACCGTTGCCATCATGGCCGATCCAACGTCGTTGAACGCCTATCTGAACCGAGGCTCAACCTATGACCGGCTGGGCCGCTATGCAGGAGCCGTCATCGACTACGGAAACGCCCTGCATTTGGCGCCTGATTCTCCCACTCTATATACCAACCGCTGGGCCAGCTTCCACGCCCAAGACGACCCCCAACGGGCCCTTGTCGACTTCGAAAAAGCGGTCTCCCTTGACCCCACTTCCGCCCCGGCCTGGTACAACCTGGGAGTGGTCCACGAAGACCTTGGAGACCTTGGGAAAGCCGTTGAAAACTACGGACAGGCCATAATCTTGCAGACGGATAACATTGACTCCCTGATCAACCGGGCCCTGGTTTACTCCAAACTGGGTGAGCACGCTTCTGCTATCGAAGACATGGACCGCGTGGTTGAGATTGACCCCACTTACGCTAAAGCATACCTGGTCCGAGCGTCCGTCCACGCCAAACTTGGCCTGCCCCCAGTACCAGGCAGACCTTGACCAGGCAGTCGCCCTTGGCATAGACCGAATCAAGACGGAATTGAACACGCAGGTACCTCCCATTCCCCTTAAGCGTATAATCCGGTCTACAGATTCGATGCGCCAACTCCAGACTGTCGCCCGGACACACGCGGTGGAACTGTTCCATCCGGGATACGGCCTCTCTGGACTTGTCGGCCTAGGGGTCACTCCGGATGATTCTCCGCTTCTTGTCGGCCTTCTACGGCGGTATGAAGTCAGTATCCAGCGGTTTCTACTTCACCTGGGGCATGAACTACGCCCGGTGGGGACAGCCGGCCAGGGCAATGTTTTACCTCAACCGGGCCGTTAAGCTGAACGACAAAAACGCCAATATCTTTTACCAGCGCGGCCTTCTGTTGGTCGCCATGGCACAGCCTGAAGCGGCGCTCGTGGATTTCGACACCTCCATCGAGATAAACCCCAAATACCTGGATGCCTATCTCAACCGCAGTTTGATCCTGGCTTTGACCGGTAGGCACGAAGAGTCGCTGAAAGACGTCGAAGAAGCCGTAGCCCTTGGCGCAGACCGGCCCAGCTTGGAGAACCAGATCGCAGAGCTCCGAGACCGGGTCAATTAGCACTCACCCGAAGACCAAATCATGAGAATCTTCATAGTATTTCAAATCTTGGGCAGGTTCGTGCGCTGGTTGTTGCCCGGCGCTGTCACTATGACGGACGCCGAAAAGGTCTACGACACTGGAGTGCGGATGCAGCGCCAAGGCCGGTTGGATGATGCGGTAAAACGTTACACGCAGGCCATCCAGATGGACCACTCTTTGGCCCAGGCCTATAGCAACCGCGGTTCAACCTATTTGAGCCTAGGCCAACCGGAAAACGCCCTTGCCGACCTGGATGAGGCCATCAGATTGAATCCCACCCTGGCCGTGGCCTACAGCAACCGAGGACTCGCCTACACAAACCTAGCCAAATTTCGTGAAGCCGTTAACGACCTGAACGAAGCCGTTCGCCTCAACCCGAACTTTGCCGACGCGTATAGTAGCCGGGGATTCGCCCACCGAGCCGCTGGGCGCTTGACGAGGGCCATCAGCGATTTTGACCAGGCTATTCGCATCGACGGCAAGTTTTCAGTTGCTTATAACAACCGGGCTGATGTCCACATCGAGATGAACAACGCCGAACTGGCCTTACTCGATCTGGACGAGGCCATCAAGCTGGACCCCGGGTTCGCCGTTGCCTTCGCCAACCGGGCCTTTGCCTGGACGCTGCTGAAGGACGATTCCAAAGCCGGCCGGGACCGCGATGCCGCCGTGAGACTTGGCGTAGACCGGGTTCTCCTAGAAGAGAAAATGACCGAATTTAAAGAGCGGGCCAAATAACAACCTCTTTCAACCCCTGTAACTTATATATTTTCAACCACGAGGCTAACTCCATGCCCAGGTATTCAATCAACGAGTCACGAATCAACCAGACGTTGCAAGAACTAGGCCACCTGGGCGAAAGCCCTGAAGGTATGGACCGAGTGGCTTATTCCCCAGAGGACATCGCCGGGCGGGACTACACCATCAAGCTGATGCAGGAAGCCGGTCTGGAAACCCGAATCGACGCCGCCGGAAACATAATCGGGCGCCGAGCCGGCTCCGACGACAACCTGCCGGCCATCGCCTTGGGTTCTCACACCGACACGGTCCCCAAGGGCGGCAAATATGACGGCGCCCTGGGTGTTATGGGTGCAATCGAGGTTATACGCACGCTTGAAGAGCAAGGCCACCTCACCCGCCATCCGTTGGAGGTGATCGACTTCACTAATGAAGAGGGCACCCGCTTTCACCGTTGGCTAGTGGGCAGCCGTTCCATGTCAGGCCTGCTGGAGCAAGAGGACCTAGACGCCCTGGACGACGACGGACTCAGCCTGGGCCCTTGCATAGCCGACATCGGCGGCGACCTCTCGCGCATAGGCGAAGCCGTCCGCAGTCCTGGAGAATTGGCCGCCTACTTTGAATTGCACATCGAGCAAGGGCCTTACTTACACCAGTCCGGCAACCCCATCGGCGTGGTCACCGGCATCACCGGGAGGGCCGTGTTCGAAGTTGAAATCGAGGGCAAAGCCAACCACGCCGGCACCACCCCGATGTCGACCCGCCGCGACGCATTGGTCAGCGCATCCAAACTGGTCCTGAACATCCAAAAGATGGCTGCGGAACAAGAGATCTGCCGGGTTTCTACAGTGGGCTCCATCAAGACCATCCCCAATGCCGTTAACGTCATTCCGGGCCATGCCAGCATCGGACTGGAGTTTAGGGACACGGACATGGAAGCGCTGGCCGCCGCCGAGCAGGAGCTGCGCCGGATCACAGACCAAGCCGTGGTGGACGATATAGTGGACATCGAAGTCATCCGCCACCGGTTCACGTCCGCTGTCCCGATCACCGCCGACATGCAGGTCCTGGTGGCCGAGGCCGCTGAGAACTGCGGAATGGCTTGGGAGCCGCTGGCCAGCGGCGCCGGACACGACGCTCAGGCGGTGGCCAACATCGCCCCAGTCGCCATGATCTTTGTGCCAAGCATCGACGGCATCAGCCATGCCATCGAAGAATATTCGACGCCTCAGGCCTGCGCCAACGGCGCCCAAGTATTACTGGAACTCCTACTGCTGGCCGACGACCGTTTCTAAAACGTATCGTCGGCGGATTTCACAACGAGGTAACAGATGAAGCTATCAGGCTCCTACGAATTTGACGCCACTCCCGAGAAGGTCTGGGGAATATTGACCAACCCGGACTCCCTATCTTCCTGCATACCCGGCTGTGAAAAGATGGAAGCATTGGGCAACGACGAATATGCGGCCACGGTGACCATTGCCATGGGGCCGATACGCAGCAAGTTTGACGCCAAGGTCAAGATGGTCGATCTGAAACCCTACGAATCTTACAGCTTGTCCATCGAGGGCAATGGACCTTCCGGTTTCGTTCGTGGCGAGTCCAAGGTCAAGCTGATAGAAAACGACGGCAAGACCACAGTGGAAGTTGAGAGCGAATCGTCATCCGGCGGCCTGTTGGCCAGGGTCGGCCAACGCATGATTGAAAGCTTCGCCAGGACCATGATGGAACGCTTCTTCACCTGTCTGCAGAAATCTGTCCGATAGCCGGTAAATTGCGCCTCTGCGCATGCTCTGCTATCGTGTCCGCGAACCGGGACGGTCCCGGTCTTAACCCAGCTACATTACGGAGGAGACCATGGAGCGCCGCGTACCGACGAAAGCCGAAGTGTTGGCATACCTGAAACAAGACCGGAACTGGGGCCGTTGGGGCGAAGACGACCAGGTCGGCGCGGTCAACATGGTCACGCCGGAAAAGCGGCTCGCTGCGGCCGCAACGGTTAAATCTGGCCGGGCCGTCTCCCTCAGCAGGGAGTTCCCCAAGACTCCAGCTCCCAACAACCCAACCCCTGCCCACCACTACATGAAAAAGGTCTTCCGGGGGGAAAACTCAGGCTTCTCAGCCGACTACTACGGAATCTCCTACCACGGCACCGCCACCACCCACCTGGATGCGCTGTGCCACGTCTGGGACGAGAACGGTATGTGGAACGGCCGGGTTCATGATGACACCGTCACCATGGATGGCGCGGTGTGGGGGTCGGTTGAGCATTGGAAAGAGGGAATCATCACTCGGGGGGTGCTTCTGGATGTTCCCAAGTTCCGAGGCGTTCCCTACGTAACCATGGACACTCCAGTCCACGGATGGGAACTGGAAGATATCGCCAAGGCCCAGGGCGTTGAGATGGCGCCGGGCGATGCACTCATAGTGTACAGCGGCCGCGACAAGTGGAACGATGACGGTAACCCCCTCTGGGGCGGAGACCCCAACGAACGGCCTGGACTGCACGCATCCTGCCTGAAGTTCATCCGCGAGTCTGATTGCTGCTTGCTGGTCTGGGACATGATGGACTTCACGCCCAACGGTTACGATCTGGCGTGGTCCGTTCATGGCTCCATTTTCGCCTATGGCATTGGCCTGTTGGACAACGCCTTGCTGCAGCCATTGGCGGAGGCCTGCGCGGAAGAGGGACGCTACGAGTTCATGCTCACCGTGAACCCACTGCGGGTGGTCGGCGGCACCGGCTCCCCCGTGAACCCGGTGGCTATTCTTTAAAGATGCCGACGAACTTGACCACCCAGATGTAACCCTGAGTGAAGCGAAAGGTCTGCCGATGTGAAGAATGACAGCGTTGAGAAACCTCCACAGAATCAGAAAAAGGGCGGGGAATTACCCCGCCCTTTTTCTATAGGACCCCTTCTCAGGCGTTTTAGATGACCGAAGGCTCCACCACGCTGTCGATCACCGTGTGATGGTTCGACGGCGTAGAGCCGTTCAGCTCCTGCACGCGTTTCCGCATCTGGTCCAGGCGGCTGAAGTCGGTGATTCCGGAAACCAAGGTGATCGCCGACAGATACTTGGTCCGGCGGTCAGGATAATCTCCGTAGCGGACCTTGCTCACGGTGGTCATTTCTTCCAGCCTGGCTCTGCCTACGGAGATCGCCTGGGTGTAAAGGTGCTCCGGTTTGCCGTGGACTATCAGCGACGCCGAACGGGCGCCCGATACGTCCGTCGGGAAGGTGAGCGCGCTTTTTTCCACGCTGCGCTCGATGATGCTTTCCAACTCGTGGGTGCCGGGCTCCATTCCGCCACGCCAAAACTGGGACCTCACCCTGATCTCTTCGGCGCAGTGGCCGATGGTTGATACATCGCCGATCAGTCCCATGGTGGCTTTGATCTCAGAAGAGCTGAACACCTCCTGTGGAGGAGGGCGGATCTCTCCGGCCGTCAGTATCGTAGTGAGGGTCTGGGCCAGGTTCTCATTGACCCTTTGGAACATCGCCTCTACCGATTCCCTGGTGACGTGGGCCTGTTCGTACTGCTGATTGTCCACCAGCAGGATGTTGTTGAAGTAGTGGTTCCAAAGCTCAAAGCTCTTGACGGTGTTGGAAAGGTTCAGCGCCTCTTTGTCGTTGGGCATCCCGCTAACCGAGGGCACCACGCCGATCCCGTAAACCGGGATGTGCTTGTAGATTTTCTTCAACTCATTGGCCAGTACGAAACTA
Organism: SAR202 cluster bacterium; assembly: GCA_009392075.1. The sequence goes on along the minus strand of VFHG01000366.1, from coordinate 1,553 downwards.
CCCCCAGCGCCTGTCCCGCCGCCCAATCCGGCTGCGATCCAAATCACTTCAGGGTCCCGTTTCCGCACCATTGCGTCGATGGAATCCATCATCTGGGCCAGCGACTTCTCGGCGATACTGGCACCGAGGTCGATATCTGAGCCTACTCCCCGTCCCCGGAGCGCGTATTTCCCGATCAGGACCTTTTCACGGATGTAACGCAGGCCGGACAGGTCTGCCTCTTCCGTGTTGATTGCGATGGCGCTGTAGAGGCGGCGGTTCATTCCCATGAGGGAATTGGCTATCTTGCCCCCCGCCTGTCCGAAACCGATCCAAAGTACTCTCATCTTTCCCTACCTCCAGTGTCGGCCCGATACCGTCATCTGCTGGTCGGACCGCACATCTCCCTCCGAATTCTTTTGGCGGACACCCACTGCGCCAAGCCCATTACGTGGCCTGGCTCAAACTCGATAAACGTTCAAGAACCGGCGCGCTGCGATCTAGTAATCGCGGTCGGCGTCGGTGATGGAGTTGTGGAACTCTTTGCTTTCATGGCAGATCTGGCACTCTCCCCAGCTGATGGGGCCATTAGCCGTCTCTATGACCCAATGGTGCTTGCAGGCAGGTTCAGCCGGTTTTTCGGCCACCGCCGTCACAGCCATGTCTTCCACCAAGTCTTTTTCAATAACCATGATCAACCTCCAGGGCGGGTTATCCCCGCGCTAGCGCAAAGGGCTGGATTCGACCTATATATTGCGAGCGGCGCTGTTTTTAAAGCCCGGCAAGCCGAAACCTTTTCCACCACTTCACATCCTCTGACAGTACTTACTAACAAGCCTTATGTCAACGGAATTTAAAACTATTTTGAATCATTTTTAAAACTTTGACCAAGAAATAGGCGTATTTAAGGTTTCGTTGATTCAAAAAGGCCAGGAGGTGTCCCACCGGTCTTCGTCGGCCGGCAATACGGACCGGACTAGCCCGTCCAATCGGCCCTTGAAATCCACCAGTTAAATCGTCAAACTTCGGTAAGATGGCGTACCATTTGAGGCGCTTGGCTCGGAGCCAAGCGCCCAGACAAGCGGCTAAAACTGGGAGATAATGATGAACAAGGTTGAAGCAATCATCCGGCCCGAGAAACTGAATGACGTCAAAGAGGCTTTGGCCGAAGTCGGCCTGATCGGGCTCAACGTGGTGAACGTCACCGGCCGCGGCGCTCAGCGCGGCGTGACCGCCGGTGGTTCGCGCGGAGTTGGCCGGTACGTGATAGATATGCTGCCAAAGGTAAAGCTTGAACTTGTGGTCCATGATGACGCCACCCAGAGAGCCGTCGACACAATCATTGAACACGCCCGCACTGGGAATATCGGCGATGGCAAGATCTTCGTCTTTCCCGTAAGCAACGCCATCAAGGTTAGGACCGGAGAGACCGGAGACGCGGCTTTATAACCCGCTCATTAGCGGTTGATTCATACACAATCTTTACGAGATTAAAACCTTGAAATAACGGACAGGTACCGGTCTCTCCTTCAAGCTGGCGCAACCATAAAGAGGTTAACCACTGCTCGGTAGCC
>VFHG01000365.1 GCA_009392075.1 SAR202 cluster bacterium | reverse complement strand
ACTGATCGAATTGCAACCATCAAACCCACGAGTGTAATGAAGCTCGTCCCGCATGAATGACGTCAGGTCATCAACGTTTTCAGGTTTGAGGTTCAATTCCAGAAACACGGTTACCGACATATAAAAGAGCCTCCAACTGTATATATACCCCTATAATACACGGATGATTACCGCCGGCGTATGCGAGTTAGAAAAGTATGGGCGATCCCAATCGGGATTTCATGTGTCTCACGCGTGAGACACTTTTGCCAATAGAAAAGGGCCACCGCACTATGCAAACAGTGGCCCTTCTGTTGGAGGATCCGAGGCCCAACGGCAGGCCATACCTACCTCTTCATGCCGAAGGCAATTCGGTAGACCTGTTATTATAAGCGGCAGCTTAATCAACTGGAGTGATCCAGGCAACGCTTTCGGGCGTATGTATACCCAAAGGGGGTTCCAAACCAGGTGCACTCGCCGTACGACAGGGACTTACAAGAAAGAATCGGCCCATATCTGGTCCTTGTCGTACGAACAGTCATAGGGGTGCTCCTAGGCGTAGTATTAAGCTTTATTGGCATAGGAACCTCCTGGGCGCTATTTTTGTTCCTCGGGTTTAAATTGATCGAGGTATGGCTCGCGTTTATGTTCTTCGGGGCAGGGATCGGCGCTGGAACCGCCGCATTCGTTGCCTGGTTGCATCTCGATCGTGAGAATAATGGGGTTTTAGCGCTGACGGCGGCGGTCGTCGTGGGAGCCGGGGTTGTTGGCGCTTGGGGCGGATTTGAATATGGATCGACAATAGAGGTTGAATGTTGCGCGATGCCGACTAAATCACCAATCTACTACGCGGCTCTAGGATCAGCGGTGTTGGCAAACGCCGCGGGCGTAGTTTTCGCGGCGGCCCGAGGGTTTATTACAAGAAAAAAGCAGACCCCATTCCACAACACATTGCGCTGACGGTTAGACAAAATGTGGAATGGCGTATGCTCCCGCCTACGTGATGTTGGCCATCATCAGAAATTTCATCCTCTTATCTGGGATTAATGCGCTGGCAGTATGGAGGTACATTGCGACGGGTTATGTGTTACTTCTACTGACCGCAGCATGGTTTGCGGGCTTTGCAATATTTTCCACTTTCAGCCCTTCCAAATACGGACAAAGATAGTTCCTTCACTTTTGTCTTCTTTGAGATGACCATGCACGGACCCAATCTACGCATCCTGGACCTCCACGGTCTGACCTGGGCTGAAGCAGAGGCCTCATTCATCGAATTCTATAATCAAACGCTCCGCCAAGCTGGCAAGGACTCCGTCGCGCTAGACGTAGTGCATGGATACGGTTCGACCGGTACTGGCGGCGTTTTACTTACCAGGCTGAGGGGATTCCTAGGGAGATATGAGTCCTGCCTTGATTTCCATGTTGGAGAGAAAGTGGACGGCAACCCAGGCCACACTATTGTGGTTCCTCTGAAACCTTTACCTTCCCTTCGGGATCAGCTTTCCCAGGATATCTGGGATTTTTGTGACAGGCCACGCTCCCAGAGCAAAATAATCGGGAAGTTTCGCAGGCACGGTCAGACGGAGGTACTGAGCACCATCAAAACCTTAGAGAAGCAGAAACGATTGCGCCCATCAAACCAAGGCGCGCACAAGCTCTATCAGGCAGTGTGACCCAATAATTAAAGGCCGGGTTCAACAGGTCTGGCATTGTATTCGTGGATGTTCGGCCCAAGAGATCCACGAGAAGTGCCAGGCTGACCCAATTATCGGTTCCGGATGTCTTTCCACAAAAACAATTGGCATTTGAATCATGCAGGAATTTAAACCGAACTACCGTCCATTGGGGTCAGAAGAAGACGATGTGGTGGATCCCCGGTCAGAACAGCCTGACGGGCCTTTTGATCATGAAAGATTCGAGACCTTGACCGTTTTGGCTCATGCAGCAGGCCAGGTGATGGACCGGTACGCCATCAAAGGTTTCGAAGGATTCACGAACAGGCAAGCAAATTGGGCATGTAAACTCCAATCGTTCTTCAACCTTTCCAACCCGTTTGAAACTCTCGTTCTCCTCCTCTTCACCTTTCAGTTCTCCCAAAACGAACGATCCGACCTTGAAATGGGCAAGACAGAGCCGATAGACCGATCACACCCACTCAGTCAGGCTCTAATGGCCTGGGTCTGGTGGGATCCAAGTTCGGAAACAAGCCGCGTGGACCGGTTCTACCCGTGGGAATACGGAGAGGAGCGGACTAGCCGTATGGTGGCTATCGCGTCCGGGTTGTTACCCGAACCGATAGATGTCACATCCCCGGGTGATATTCCTCCGTCTCCACCAAGAACACAATGATTCAGCCGCCTGCACCGCCTGCCTCGATATCCCAGCTCTCAGATATAGCTAGGAAGAGAGCCTGTAGCCCCATCAACTGATCGCCTGTGGGATCTGTTCCAAAGTGGCGCCATCTTCTTTGCTCATAAAACAGGCAGCATCTCAATTCTTCGAAGGAACCCTGCCAGATACCACTTCTCTCGAAGATCTCTAGTTTTTGGTTTGCGAGGTCACCACATTCGACTCCCAGGTTGGTTTTTGCGTACCTGTATCCATCCACAGTAAGGGCGTATCCCCAGATCGATGAAATATCACCGACATCAGCGCTTGGTTTGAGCCATATCTGGTCCCCCTCTTCCTGCATCCAATCTCCCTGCCCTAACGAAACGCCAGGCTTTGAGTTTGTCTAGTGCCACCGGCTAACCATTCGATGGCCCCCATGGTGAGACCCCGCCGTGGAAGCACCACCACGGCAAGGCCACGCGTAAGAACGAACTCTAGTTTTCCCGCCCATTGGCAATCAAAACCGCCTGCTGTATAGTCGCCGCTATCCAATTTTAGCTTGCGGAGGGCTCAATGATTTTCCATATCACTTCTCAGCATGACTACGAATCTTGCGAAGGTACCCAGGAACAAAGAGGAGAAGATGTAAGACCACGATCTGAAAGGCAACAATGGGTGGAAGGAAATGACAAAGTGAAAGTCATTGGGGCGTACGGATATCAAACCCAGCATAGGTATTACGCTATCGTGGAAGCTGATGATTACGCGGATGTGCAAGCCCTATTTAGTGCAGCAGGGCATATACGGGCAGGTGAAGTAGAAGTCGTTCCTGTTAACGATGCGATAGCAAAAAGAAAAGAATTCGGGGAATGGGGGAAATACCCAGTCTAAGTAGGTATAAGATTTTGAGGGCCTCCAGCCAACCCTCGTGTGACCCTCAGTAAGGCCACGCTAGTGTCTCAACCGCTGACGATATATACGCTCATATCATCCTAGAATTAGAGACAGAAGCGGACAAAAAGGTCACTGAAAAATTACTCGGAAAAAACATGTGCCCAAATTGTGACCATTTGGTCTAATACAAAAAGCCCAGATTTCTCAAATCTGGGCTTTTTGTGCCTACAATCGTGGTGACCCGCCTCGGGGTCGAACCGAG
>VFHG01000364.1 GCA_009392075.1 SAR202 cluster bacterium | reverse complement strand
GCTATGAGGACTGTTTCCATGCTTAATTACTATGCATATTCATATTCAGATATGACGGTAGGTACTACGGCCTGGAGGCCAGTAAGGTTTTCTACCCGCCGGTAAGCTCGGTTGCTCTTCCCGTGGCCCAACGGTCTGCTTCCAAGAAGTCCTCTGCCTTGTCTCCCGGCAATGACTCGTGTTCGGTCAAGACCCGGTCGATGATCTTGTGAATGTCGGTGAACCCAATCTTGGAATCCAAGAACGCCTGGACCGCCACCTCATCGGCCGCGCTAAGCGCAGCCGGATAGGTGCCGCCTTTCTTGCCAGCGGAGACCGCCAGTTCGAAGCACGGGAAGCGCCCCGGTTCCATCGGCTCAAAGGTCAGAGTGTGGGAATTTGTCGTGTCCAGTCTGGGTATCATCGTGTTGGGCAGGCGCTTTGGGTAGAACAGCGCATACTGGATGGGTAACCGCATGTCCGGTGGCCCCATCTGTGCCTTGACCGATCCATCCGCGAACTCAACCATGGAATGGATCGTGCTTTGTGGATGGACCACCACTTCGATCCTCTCCCAGGGCACGCTGAACAACCAGTGCGTTTCAATCACTTCAAACGCCTTATTCATCAGCGTAGCAGAGTCTATCGTTATTTTCTTGCCCATCTTCCAGGTCGGGTGCTGGAGCGCCCGCTCCGGTGTCACTGCCTCCATCTCTTCCAAGGGCGTGGTGCGGAAGGGCCCACCCGAGGCTGTGATCAACAACCTGAGAATCTCATTGTCCTCGCCACGCAAACATTGCCAGATGGCGCTGGGCTCGCTGTCCACCGGGAGGACTTCGCCGCCGTAGCGCGCTGCATACTCTTTGATCAGTCCGCCGGCCATGACGATTGGCTCCTTGTTGGAGAGAGCAACGGACTTTCCTGCTTTAAGCGCGTTCAGCGTCGGCACTAGCCCCACGCTGCCCATCAGCGCCACCATCACTTGGTCAACGTTATCCAGGCACACCATGTCTTCCATGGGCGTAAATTCCATGCCCGGAAATCCCCGGGTTGGAGGGTTGATACAACAGACGTGCTTGGGCCTGAACTCTTTGACCTGCTCTTCAAAGAGTTCTAGGTTGTTTCCCGCGGCCAGACCGATCACCTCGAACTCGTCCGGAAACGCCCGGACGATGTCCAAGGTTTGGCGGCCGATGGACCCAGTAGAACCAAGTACCACGATTCTCTTCATTGTCAGTTAACTCGTCTATGGACGCTGGCGAATCAAGGTGTAAATGCCGTAACCAGCAAATAATAAACAGCGGGTATAGTCAACAAGATGCTATCTAACCGGTCCAAAATACCGCCGTGCCCCGGAATTATACTACCTGCGTCCTTCACGTCTGCAATGCGTTTTAGCTTGGACTCTATCAAGTCGCCCCATTGGGCAACCACACCTATCACGGCCCCGATGACCGCTTGTTGCCACACCGGCACGCACAGGTCAAACACCAGTCCCAGCGCCAGCGCGGCGCCCACCGCAGATGCAAGCCCACCGATACTTCCTTCCCAAGTCTTGTTGGGACTGATGCTGGGAACCATCGGCCGGCGTCCCACAGTTCGTCCCACCAGATAGGCGCCCGTGTCCACCGCGAAGGTAGTTAATAGGGCGAACAACAGCCAGCTACGACCCAAATGAGAGACGGCGTCCGTCTCGCCGATAGCAGCGTCAGAGCCGGTTATCTCCCGAAGCATCAGTGCGTGAGCCAAAAGAAACCCGACGTAGACCGGCCCAAGAACCAGGTACGAGAAACCGACGGGGAATCTTCTTCGCCCAAATGACTCCTCGCCACGGTAAAAGGCGATGAACCAAAGCAGTGCGGCGAACGATCCGGCGGCCATAACGCCTCCGGTAATAATCAAAAAATTATCTCGGCCGGAGGCGGCTTGGGCGCCCGAAAGCAGGGCCACCACCCAGGCAGCGCCCAATACAAAGGGCAATGGGCCTACGCCTATGGGTGTAATTCGGTAGAGTTCCCGGATCGCGGCCAGCCCGGCTGCGATCACCAGCACAGTCAACCACGGGGCGCCAAGCCAGATGGCCCCCACCAAGACCGGTATTCCAACCAGCGCCGTCAGCGATCGTTGGAGCAAGAGCTGTTCCCCGTACCTACTGCTGAGGCGTCTGGGGTTCTGAGGATCGGTCTTCCGGGTATTGGTCTTCTGGATTTAGAGCGCCATAGCGGCGACGGCGGCTGCCAAAAGTCTCCAACACCTGCTTCAGCTCGGTTGCGTCCAGGTCGGGCCATAGGGTCGGCGTGTGGTACAACTCGCTGTAAGCCGACTGCCACAGCAGAAAGTTGCTGATGCGCTGCTCCCCTCCGGTCCGGATAATCAGGTCCGGGTCCGGGCAATGGGAGGTGAATAGATAACGGCTAAACAGCTCTTCGTCGATGGTGTCTGGGTCGACTCCGTCTTTGATGATGCGCCGGACGGCTTCCAGAATCTCGGCACGGCCACCGTAGTCGAAGGCCACGTTCATCGTGATGCCGGTATTATCAGCGGTCAGACGCTGGGCTTCCGCCACGGCGTTCCTAAGATCAGGGTGGAGGTTCTCAGTTTTGCCCACGTGGACGATGCGCACGTTCTTTTCATGAAGAGCGGCGGTCTGACTGGACACGGCCTCGGAGAAGACATCCATGATTCCATCGACCTCTTCCTGCGGGCGACCCCAGTTCTCTGTTGAAAAGGCATAAAGGGTGACGAACTTCACGCCCATGGGCTCTAGGGTTTCTAGCACGTTCTGGATGCACTGCACGCCGTACTCATGACCGGCTATGCGCGGCAGGCCTTGCTTCTGTGCCCAGCGGCCGTTGCCATCCATGATAAAAGCGACGTGGACCGGAATGTTGGGGCCGTCTAAAACCGGCGAGTCTGATGAACTGGGCTCAACCTGCACGGCTCTAGACCTGCAGGATCTCCGCCTCTTTGGCGGAACCCGTCTCGTCGATCAGTTTGGTATGACCATCCGTTGTCTTCTGCAGTTGGTCTTGGGCACGGCGGCCGGCATCCTGGGAGATCGACTTTTCTTTCTCAAGCTTTCGCAACGATTCCAGGCCGTCCCGGCGCACGTTCCTAACGGAGATCTTGCCGTCTTCCATCTTGCCTTTGAGGAGCTTGACCATCTCTTGACGGCGCTCTTGGGTGAGTGGGGGAATAGGCACAGTAATGGTGGAGCCGTCGTTGGACGGGTTGAAGCCCATGTCTGAGGTCTGCAGGCTCTTTTCGATCTCCCGCATCGCCGCGGTATCCCAAGGCTGAATCATAATGGCCCGGGCATCGGGTGCGGAGATCGAGGCGATCTGCTTGAGCGGAGTCATGGAGCCGTAGTAGTCGACATCGATATTCTCCACCAACGCCGGAGTGGCCCGGCCCGTGCGGAGTTGGGTCAGGTCACGCTTGAAAGCATCCACGGCGCGGTCCATCTTGGTGGAAACTTCGGACAGGACAGAATCAGGGGTTAAGTCGGATTTATCGCCTTTCGAAGCCATAATCAGTCCCTCCCTTTGATTAGTGTGCCCACGGTCTCGCCGGTGAG
>VFHG01000363.1 GCA_009392075.1 SAR202 cluster bacterium | reverse complement strand
CTGGGCCACACTGGGCTGGGGCAGCGCCGAACGCACCATCGCTGAGATCGACCGCTGCATAAAACAGTTGGGATTCAAAGGCGTTTACCTCTTTTCCAACATCAACCAGAAGACACTCGACAGCAAGGAATTCTGGCCGGTGTACAAGCACATCGAAAGCCTGGGTGTTGCCATGGACATGCACCCAACAGCGCCCATCAACATGAACGGCATCGACCACCGGCCCTTGGTCCCCGGCATGGCATTCATGTTCGACACCACTCTGGCTACGGTGCGCATGGTGATGAGTGGCCTGTTCCAGGAATACCCCAACTTGAAATTGATCGTCCCTCACACAGGTGGTTTCGTGCCATTCATCAGAGGCCGGGTGGGCCGGATGATCGACGCCTGGGACTCGCCTGACGACTGGGTCGACCTGTCCGATTCCTCCCAGGTGTCCTTCGACAAGATCTACGTGGACACCGTGGCCCACAGCCCTGAAGCTCTGGAGTACTGCTACAAGGTATACGGCGCCGAAATGCTCCTCTACGGCACCGACCACCCCTTCGCCCACTTCGAGGTATACAACGAGATGGTCGACAATCTGGCTTGCACAGACGCCGAACGAGAACTGATCAGCCATGGCAACGCTGAAAAGTTGCTGGGGTTGTAGGCCGAGGCTAACCTTCAGACGGCTTGATTGGAGCTGTCCTCCATGCACTGTCATTCTGAGGAGAGCGGTAGGCCGACGAAGAATCCGCCAACTATCGCTTTGGCAGACCCTTCGCTCCACTCAGGGTGACATTTGCACGGCACTACAACCCAACTCAAAAAGCTGAAAGCCGACCGCTGTTAGCTGACAGCTTCTTCGAAGGAGAAATCCATGAAACTGAGAGACTCGGTCATCATCGTCACCGGCTCGGCCACCGGGCTTGGTTCGGCCATCGTCAAACAGGTGGCGGCAAAAGGGGCGCGGGTGGTCATCAACTACACCAAGAGCGAGAAAGAGGCCCACGAGACCGAGGCTGTCTGCGACTACCTGGGCGTGGAGTCCATTTTATGTAAAGCGGACGTGTCTGTGGACGAGGACTGCCGCCGCATGGCCGATCTGTCCATGGAGAAATGGGGCCGCATCGACGGACTGGTGAACAACGCCGCCCGGTCGGTCTTCGCAAACTCCAAAGACTTGGAGGCGCTCGACGGTCAGCAGTTCATGGACGTTTACTCAGTGAATGTTGTGGGCGCCTACCAAATGACTCGAGCTGCCGCACCCCATATGAAGGCGGGAGGCGATGGGTCTATCGTGAATGTATCTTCCATATCCGCCCTCACCGGCGCCGGAAGCTCAATAGCCTACGTGGCCTCAAAGGGTGCATTGAATACTATGACAACCGCCCTAGCCCGTGCGCTGGCCCCTGAGATTCGGGTCAACGCAGTCCTGCCCGGCGCCTTCCCATCCCGCTGGTGGGGCGACGGCCTGGGAGAAGAAGGAGCCAAAGCCCTCTTCGAAAGTTTCACCAAGCAAGTGCCGCTGAAAGAGACAGTGGATGTGGACTCAGTTGCCAGGACAGTGGTCTGGCTGCTGGAAGACGCCGCCTTCACCACCGGCGAGATGATCAAGATAGACTCAGGCATGCACCTGCTGGGCTTTCAACCGTAGGGAGCGGCGCTGACGTAGACGGCGGAAAATACGGCCTAAATCTTCCTGAAAACCTGGACCCGGTGACGGGCCACATCCGCTCCGTAGATATTCCCGGCCGAGTCGGTGTAGACGTTGTGGGCCTGCTCGAATGTGCGGCCCCGGGCCAGTAGCTGGCCATCTAGCGTGAGGATGCTGAGGCGGGGCACCTGGTCGGTAACGTAGACGATGCCCGCGGTGTCGATGTGAACGCCCATAGGCTTCTTGAAATCGGTCCACTCCTCGATGAATTCGCCGTCCGGGCTGAAGATTTGCACCCGGTTATTCTCCCGGTCCGCCACATAGATCCTCCCGTCAACCGAGACTCGCACGCTGTGGGGCACCCGGAATTCTCCGGCGCTGCTGCCCGGCGATCCGAACGAATCTATATGATTACCGGACGGAGAGAAATGGTGGATGCTGGAGTTGCCGTAGCCGTCGGCGACGAAGATCTCTCCGGCCAACGGCGATCCGGGAGGCGCGACGCACATATCCGCCGGGTGATTGAACGGGGCCTGCAACTCCGCTCGGTCCCGGTTTCCCAAAGACATCACCAACTCTCCCTCGGCTGTGTACTTCAATATCTGATGGGCGTCACGGTCGGCCAGGTAAACCCCGTCGTCCGGGCCAACGTAAACCAAGTGGGCATCGGCTGGCACCCCGTCCTTTCGGGTCCACTGCGCAATCATGTTTCCATCGCGGTTGAAGACCAACACCGGCGGGTCGCCCCGCTGGAATACGTACAAATTGTCTTGAGAGTCTACGGCCACGGCGCTTGGAGCCTGAAACTCCATCCCCTCGGGAAGTTTGACCCAGTCAGGCCGGTACTCGTACCGGTAGTCACCCGTTCCGATCATGATCGCCATATCTTTTCCTCAGTAGGAACCTGTGCCCGAGAGTAGCAAGAATGCCGGAAGTATACACGCCGACCCAAGAACTGCGGCTGTGTTCCCCCACGGTAGACGCCGACCCCAATCCTTGGCAGAATAAATCCCATAATTCCGCCGCGACGTAAAGCGTCTTAAGGAGACAGAAACATGGGACCCAACCTCGTTGAATACCTGAAATACGAAGTCGAAGGCACCGGCATCGCCTGGATCACTTTCAACCGGCCTGAGCGCCGAAACGCTCTGATGGGCAACTCTCAGGAGAAAGGCACCGTGGCCAAGGTGGGCGAGTACATGCGGGCCGCTGACGACGACCCAGACGTACGGGTAATCGTTCTCACCGGTGAGGGCCAAGGTTTCTGCTCCGGGGCCGACATGCGCCGGGATAACGACCCGTCCGTGCTGGGCGAGAACTTCATCGGCAACCGCGACCACACCGAAAGTCCCGACCTTACCCGCCAGCACTTCTTCCACGGTTTCACCCAATTGCACCGGGATATCTCGCTGATCCGCAAACCGACCATAGCTATGATTAACGGCGCCGCCGTGGGTTCGGGCATGGACATGGCCCTGCACTGCGACATCCGCGTCGGCTGCGAGGCCACCCAGTTCGTCGGATACCATCAACTGGGCCAGATATTTGAGAACGGCGGCAGCTATTACCTGCCCAAGATGGCTGGACTGGGCCGTGCCCTGGAGTTCGCCTACACCGGGCGGCTGGACGCCGAGCGGGCCTACCAGTGGGGCCTGCTCAACTACTTGGTCGACTCCAGCGAATTGGAGCAGACCACCCGGGACCTGTGCGACCGCATCATGCGGGTCCCGCCCATGGTCCAATGGGTCAGCAAGCGGATCATGCGCACGGCAGCGGACACCACCCTGGAGAACACCATGGTGCTCACCTCCAACGCCGGCGGTATCCTGAGCGGCTCGGAGGACGCCGACGAAGCCCGTCTGGCTTTCTTGGAGAAGCGCGCCCCCGTCTTTAAGGGACGTTAGCCGGAAGCGAGTTCCGGAAAACGGGGCCGCCAGACCACTCATAGCAGGGGGAA
>VFHG01000362.1 GCA_009392075.1 SAR202 cluster bacterium | reverse complement strand
GCGACGGCGTTGACGTCATAGCCGCCCCCGCCCAGCGCCAGCCAAGGTAAGCCCAAACCCGCCAATTGCCCCACCGCCTCGATGTAACCCTCCGTTGTCACCTGAAGATGGGTCAGGGGATCGCTGTGATAGCTGTCGATGCCCAGTTGGGTCACCAGCACGTCTGGGGCAAAGGCCCGGACCAGCGGCGGCACCACCTCACTGAAAGCGGCCACATAGTCGTCATCCGCGGTGTACGGGTAAAGCGGCAGGTTGACCGAGTAACCCCGGCCGGGCCCTTCTCCCAACTCAGCCACGGCGCCCGTGCCCGGAAACAGGTATTGGCCCGACTCGTGGACTGAAATGGTCAGCACCCGGTCATCGGCATAGAAGGCCTCTTGTACGCCGTCTCCGTGATGGGCGTCGATATCCACATAGGCAACCCGCATACCCCGGTTCAAGAAATAATGGACAGCCAGGGCTGGGTCATTGAAAACGCAGAAGCCGGAGGCGTGGCCCGCCGCTGCGTGGTGCAGCCCGCCAGAAATGTTGAACGCGGCGCCGACTTCCCCGCTGGCCACCATCTCAGCAGCCAGCAACGACCCTCCCGTGCTCAGGGCCGCCGCCTCGAACATGTTTGGGTAAACCGGGTTGTCTCCTTGCCGGCTAAAGCCGAACTGGACCGCGTCCACACCGCCTGCGCCGGACCCCAGCGCTTTGACCGCAGCCACGTATTCAGGCGTGTGCAGCCAGGCAAGCTCTTCTTCGGTTGCTGCACGAGGGTCCAGTAGGACCGCTTCTGGATGGTCAAATGCCCCGTATTCCCGAAGCAACTCGTAGGTGTAGCGCAGACGCACCGGGCGCATGGGGTGGTCCGACCGCAGTTCGTGTTGGGACAGGGCATCCTGGTAGATGAAAGCAGCGCGACGCATTTTTCGACCGCCTGTTGGATGGATGAAACCGCCTGAATCCTGTGCCACTGGAGTCTATTCAAGCTGTCTTCGCGGGTCAAGCCAGGCGTGGCCAAAATCAAAAGGGGAGAAAACCGCACGCGGCCACGAAAGGCGATTTCTGTTTTCTTGGGTAAGATTGTCAGACGGGGTAGCCATGTGCCGCCCTTGGTTGCGCACCCCAAACAATGAGTCATTGCAGGTAAATACTTGGGTCGTAACCACAGATTTAGGAGCATTCAACATGGTCAACGGTAACGGAATCGACGAGAGCTTCAATGATCGCCTCAGACAGGCTGAGTCGGCGGAAAGAGAAGTGCAACGGCTAGAGCCATTGGCTGCAGAAGCTCCCCAATTGCGTCTGCAAAAGGCCAAAGCCCAGAAGGAAAAAGAGCGCAAGCAGGCCAAAGATGAGTCCCTCTACAAAGCTAAAAACGCGGTCCAAACAGCCTCCGACAAGCAGAACCGGGTGCCGGATCTGCTGGGACAAGCCGCCCGCACGGTTATTGAGCTCTACACTCTCTTGAAAGAGATCGACAGTTCCCGACGTCAGGCCATGGAGGCATTGGCCGTCGCCGACCGCGTGGACTATGACATCGAGTTGGAAGAGGGAGAGGAACACGAGCGCTCCTTGGACCGCGACACCCGTGGCCTGGCCTACGCGTTGGCCGCCCGCCACGGCGACACCAAGGTCAAGCAGATGTTGGAGGAGCTCGACCCCGAATTCACCATGTTACGTGGCTGCAATCTCGACGAACCGCTTTACCGTGACGTGGCAAACTTCGTGGTCCGGCATGCAGTGCCCCAAGAACCGACCCCCCAAGCGCTGATGACCAAGACTCCAGAGCCCGTGCCCGGTGTGCCTGTGCCCCCATTCCCGGACCAGCCGTCCAATGGCACCAATGAGGCTGCCGGTCCTGATGGAGCTAGCGGGGAAAACGGGGCCGGCGGCCCCAATATTTAAGCGGCTTCCTTCCCCACCGGACTATCCACGCACCCCAACACCCGCTGAATTTTTCGGGGGATTTTAACATGGCTTCTTTAGACGAATACGCCGATAAATATCCGAGTATCCGCATGGAACGCCGGAACGGCATCCTGCAGATGACATTTCACACCGACGATGGGCCTCTGCAGTGGGGAGGCAGCCCCCACAAGGAGTTCTCCCAGGTATTCGTCGATGTTGGCAGAGACTCCGAGAACCGTATCGTGATCATGACCGGCACTGGCGATGCCTTCACCGGCCCCCAGGGCACTGCCGACACCACCCCTAAACGCGCCCCCAAAGACTGGGACCAGACCTACTGGGAAGGAAAACGCATCCTGACCAGCCTACTCGACATCGAAGTGCCCATGATCAGTGCCATCAACGGCCCGGCGCTGCGCCACTCTGAGATTCCCCTGCTGTGTGACATCGTTCTAGCCTCGGACACCGCTGCGTTCCAAGACTCGGGCCACTTCATGAGCGGCCTCGTCCCCGGCGACGGCATGCACATCGTCTATCCCTTGCTTCTGGGCGTAAACCGTGGCCGCTATTTCCTGCTCACGGGCCAGAGAATCGAGGCACAAGAAGCCAAAGAGTTGGGCCTGGTCAATGAAGTCATGCCACAAAGCGAACTGCTGCCTCGCGCCTGGGAATTGGCGGAGCAGATGGCCAAGAACTCGGACATCGTGTTGCGTTACACCCGGGTGGCCATGAATCTGGTGATCAAGCGCCAGATCCACGACCTGTTGGGCTACGGGCTGGCCTTGGAAGGCCTGGGATCGGCCGACACCATGCTCAACCAAGGCTGACCAAAGGCGAATATTAGGCAGTCCAAGGCACGGCGGGGCTTGAATCTTCGAAGCTAATCTGGCACTATTAGCCTATGCAGATTGGCGCTTTTGAACTGAACGAACCGCTTCCCGAGTTGAGAGAACCTCACGTGTTCGCCATGGTGCGTCCGTGGGTTGACGTCGGCAGCGTGGGAACGCTCACCCTCAACCGGCTGGAACGCTTCATGGGTTCCAAGGAATTAGGCCGCCTCTCGCGTCCCGGCACCTTCTTCGACTTCACCCGCTACCGGCCAAATATGCGGTTAGTGGACGGCAAACGCGAAGTCAAGATACCCAACAGCATCATTCGCTACGCCATCACCGATGACGGCCCCGATTACCTGTTCCTGCACCTGATGGAGCCTCACTCCAACGGCGAAGATTACACCGACTCCATACTGGAAGTTGTGAACCACTTCAACGTGAAACGCTACTGCCGTCTGGGCGCTATGTACGACGCGGTGCCCCATACCAGGCCGCTATTGGTGACCGGCAGCCTGGGCGATGTTACTCAGAACCGCCCGGTGCCCAACTTCAAGGTGCGCCAGAGCACTTACCAAGGCCCCACCACCATCATGAACCTACTCTCGGAAAGCATCGAAAAGGCAGACATCGAGTCAATCAACTTCATGGTGCATCTGCCCCAGTACGTTCAGTTGGAAGAGGATTACGCCGGGACCTCACGCATGATCGAGGTCCTATCTTCGGTCTACAACAACATCCCAGCCGATCTGGCCCCCGTGCGGCGGGGACAGCGCCAGTACCGGGAGTTGAACTCCACCCTCGACCGGAACACGGAGCTCAAAACCTTGATCCAGCAGATGGAAGCCTATTACGACGCCCAGCTCGACTCGGAAGAGACCTC
>VFHG01000361.1 GCA_009392075.1 SAR202 cluster bacterium | reverse complement strand
GAAAGCCCTCCTGGGTAACCCCGACCTGCTTGTGCTGGACGAGCCCACCAACTACCTGGACCTCAAGGGAGTTACTTGGCTGGAGCGCTACCTGACCCACTTTGCTCCGGCGGTGGTGGTGGTCTCCCACGACCGGTATTTCCTGGACGAGATGGCGACGCAGATCTGGGAGATCGACCACGGCCGGATGAACACCTTCCCTGGAAATTTTTCCAAGTACCGGGTCTTGAAAATCGAGCGCGACCTACGCCAGGCGAAAGAGTACGAAGCCCAGCAGGAATTCATCGCCAAGGAGCAGGCTTTCATCGACCGCTACCGGGCCGGGCAGAGGTCTCGGGAGGCCAAAGGTCGTGAGACCAGGCTCGGCAGATTGGAGCGCATCGACCGTCCCGATCTAGACCGGTCGATCTCCATATCCTCCGGCGGCGCCAGTCGTACCGGGCAGGTGGTGATCAGCACCAAGGGTTTGAAGGTTGGCTACACCGACGGCGACGGCCCAATTGAACTGCTCAAGGTCCCGGATCTTAAGCTGGCTCGCGGTTCCCGAACAGCGGTCATTGGAGACAACGGGACCGGCAAAACAACCTTCATCAAGACCGTGCTGGGAATGGTCCCACCACTCGACGGCTTCGTTGCCGTGGGCCAAAGCGTCAAGGTCGGCTATTACAGTCAGGGAGTCGATGACCTGGATGACGAGCAGACGGTCCTGGAATCATTTTTGGACATCAAGAACATGCCCTTCGAGGATGCCCGGTCTTATCTGGCCCGGTTCCTGTTCCAGGCGGAGGATGTCTTCCGTGAAGTGGGCGCTTGCAGCGGTGGTGAGAAGAGCCGCCTGGCGCTGGCCCGGTTGCTGATCACCGAGCCGAACCTGCTGGTACTGGACGAACCAACTACCCACTTCGACATTCCCAGTCGCGAGGCCTTAGAACAGGTTCTCCTGATTTACACCGGCACGATTCTATTGGTGTCACATGATCGCCACCTAGTCTCGTTGCTTGCCGAATCACTGCTCGTTACCGCGAACGGCGAGGTAGACTATTTCAAGGGCACTTTTGATGAATGGTCCCAGGCGCAACGGGAATCTGAAGTCCAAGAGGCGACGGCAAGGGTCATAAAAAGGGTTAAGGCGGCCCCGCGTTTTCAACCGGTCAAGGCGACCGACCCGAAGCGCCGAAACCCAGCAGCGCCGGTGATCGACATGGAACAAGTCATAGTGGACTTGGAAGACAAGCTGAAGGAGATAGAAACGCAGCTTCAAATCGCCACGGTGAATCAGGACTTCGAAGCCATGACCCGCCTGGGCGAAGAGCACATCAGCACGCAATCACGGCTGGAAAAAAGCCTAGAGGATTGGGACACCTGACCTTCTGGTTCAATCAGCGTAGCGGAAAAAAGTTTCGAGGTTATTCTCGAGGCTTTTTGATCTTTTCGGTAGAGGTTAGCGTGGCGGCGTTGGGTAATTCCGAAGTTCAGCCACCCGTTTGTACTGGTCCGGCCAAGTGGCCGAGCCGTCCAGTTCGGTCTGGGCCTGGATCGGCCAGTAGGGGTTCCGTAGCAGTTCCCGCGCCAGCAAGATAACGTCCGCCTCGCCGTCATCCAGGATCTTCTCCGCTTGGACTGCGTCTGTGATCAGCCCCACAGCGCCGGTCGTCACCTCAGCCTCGCTACGGATGCGGGCTGAGAATTGGACCTGGTATCCGGGGAATGGTGTAAGCGTCTGGGTGGAGGAATTACCGCCGGAAGAGCAGTCGATCAAGTCGACACCGTCCTCCTTGAGCCAGCGGCTGAAATCCACGCATTCGTCCACGTCCCAACCGTTTTCCATGTACTCCGTGGCCGATACCCGGACGAATAGCGGCATCGAGTCAGGGATGGCGTTTCGCACCGCCCTGGCGACCTCTCGCGGAAAGCGCACCCTGTTTTCCAGCGACCCGCCATATTGGTCTTCCCTATTGTTGGAAAGTGGCGACATGAATTCGCAGGCGAGATAGCCATGGGCCATGTGCAGTTCAATGGCCTTCATTCCTGCCTTCACCGCCAACTTGGCGGATTTTGCGAAATCATCGACCACTTCCCCGATCTCTTCCAGAGTCATTTCCCGGGGGACATCCCAGTCTTCTTGGAAGCTGATCGGGCTTGGCGCGATGGTCTCCCATCCCCCCTCGCTGGCCGGTAACATCTTGCCGCCGTCCCAAGGTTTGGTGTGGGAGGCTTTGCGGCCGGCATGGGCCAGTTGGATGGCCGGGGTTGCGCCGTTGGCCACGATGGCAGCGACCACCGGGCCCATGGCTTCAACGTGGCTTTCGTTCCACAGACCCAGGTCCCAGGGTGTGATCCGCCCGTCAGGCCTGACGGACGACGCTTCTAGCATCACCAGTCCAGCTCCGCCCACGGCGCGAGTGCCGTAGTGGACGGTGTGCCACCCACTGCAACGCCCGTCTTCGGTTTCCGAGGAATACTGGCACATGGGAGCAACAAAAACACGGTTGGGAATCTCTTCGCCCCGGATGGTGATCGGCGAGAATAGTTTGCTCATTTTTCTCCTGGAATATCTAGCTTGGGCGGGGTTTTTCAAAAAAATACCCCAGCGAAAGCTGAGGGATTTGTTGAACCTGACCTGCACTAAAGACACAATCCGGTTCAGAGATCCTTGAAATAGGAAGGCAAAAAAATAAGCCCCCGTTTCTTGGGAACTTGCCAGCAATCTTAACATAAACGATTCGGTCTAGTCAACTGTTCGTGCCCAGATTCACCAGATAGGTCAAAGATCGAAGGAACGGTGTGGGAGTTGATACGGACCAAGTGTGAACAGGCGGCCGAAGTTGCTGGATAATATATACTCCCCCATCATAGAGCAAGAAACTGGAGGCCCCATGACCACAACAGGCAATCGACTTGAAGGCAAGGTCGCCATCGTCACCGGCGCCGGCGCTACCGGAAGCGGCGAATTCGTCGGCATCGGACAGGCCATTTCCCTGCTGTTCACCCGCCAAGGGGCCAAGGTCTTGCTGGTCGACCGGAATGAGAAGAACGCCGAGGTTACGCTGGCCCAGATCAAAGAAGAGGGTGGAGACGCGGAGATCTTCGTCGGTGATGTCACCAACATCGATTCCTGCCAAGAGATGACGGAGGCCGCCGTTCACGCTTATGGGAAGCTGAACGTCTTGATTAATAACGTTGGTATCAGCGGCCCCGGTTCGGTCACCGATGTCGACGAAGAATTCTGGGACACGGTGATCGACGTCAATCTGAAAAGCGTGATGCTCACCAGCAAATTCGCCATCCCGGAGATGATCAAGGACGGCGGCGGGTCCATCGTTAATCTTTCGTCCATAGTCGGACTGCGGGCCGGAGGCGGCCGGCCCAGCCATGCTTACGCGGCCTCCAAGGGCGGAATTCTAGGGCTAAGCAACTCCATGGCCGTGCACTACGGCCGAGACAACATCCGGGTCAATTGTATCGCCCCAGGGCACGTCTACAGCCCCATGGTCGCCCGGCACAGTTCCGACGAGATGCTGGAACTGCGCCGCCGTGCCGGCCCCCTGGGCTTTGACGGCACCCCCTGGGACGTGGCGTACGCCATACTCTTCTTGGCCTCCGACGAAGCCCGCTGGATATCAGGCGTCACCCTACCTGTCGACGCGGGACTCTTGGCCGCCACGCCCCTAGCCATGTTCCCCTACCTGAAAGACCCGGAGTAAGGAGAAAGCTGTCAGTTGTCAGCTATCAGCTTCTGAATATCTCATTCGCCAGGTCGATGGCCGAGCGCACAAACGGCAGACCGCAGTAGAAGGTTGCGTGGATGAAGACTTCCACGATCTCTTCTTGGGTCAGGCCCACGTTCAGCCCTCCGCGAATGTGGCTCGCCAACTGGCTTTCCCGACCTAGGGCCGTCAGCGCGGCCATGGTGCAGATGGAGCGCTCGGGTAAAGTCAGCCCCGGCCTAGTCCATATCGAACCCCAATAGTATTCGGAGGTCAGTCGACCAAACTCGCGCTCCGCCTGGGTCACCGGACCAAGACCACCGCTTGCGGGCGGACCCATATATTCAATCCGCCGGGCCACTCCACGGTTGTAGAGTTCATCGGGCGTTTCGGTTGAGTCAAACACTTGCTGCGGGGTGTAGTCGATACCTCTTTGCTCAAACACTTCCTTGGCGATGGCCAAGGCATCCAGGGTCGCCGGGACGCCGCTGTAGAACATGGAATGCATCAAAACCTCGACGATCTCGATGGGTGTCAGGCCTAGGTTCAAGGCGTTGCTCAGGTGGCGGCGTGTTTGGTTGTCCCGTTTCAGAACCGTCAGACAGGTTAGGGTAATCATCTCCCGCTGCTTGTCCTTCAGTGCGGGCCGGTGCCAGACGCTGCCGAATAGGAATTCCCCCGCTATTCTTTCCAGGTCCGGGGCCATTGGCCAGGCCAGCGGGGTAGACCCTGCGGTCAGCGTGCCACCGCCGAATTTGGTGCGTGTCGCGATGCCCTTCTGGAACCGTTCGTCCAACGTTGTCATTTACTTTCTCCATGCTCATGTTTCTGTCTATGATCAGACCAACGCATTGTAGTGACACAGACGGGTCACGCCAACCCATCGCTGTGGTACCCTGATAGCCAATTCATCCGTGTGTAAACAAACCACCAACCGCACTCAGAACTCTAACGAGAGGTAAGCCATGGAACTTCGAAATGCAGTGATCGTCGACGGCGTCCGTTCCCCATTCGCTCGGGCCGTCCGGGGCAAACTGGTTGCCACCCGTCTGGACGAACTTGGCGCCAAGGTAGTAAGGCAGCTATTGGAGCGGAACCCGAAGATCGAAGACCATATGATCGAAGATGTTGGCCTGGGCAACGTCCTAGGCAATGCCGAGTTCGTGGACATGGGCCGCGTGGCCCGGATGGCCGGACTGCCGCCCGAAGTGTCCACCTTCAATTCTAACCGGCAGTGCGGTTCCAGCATGGAGACTCTGCACCGGGTCGCCCAGTCCATCATGATCGGAGCAACGGATTGCGGAATCGCCTTGGGCGCCGAGCGCATGGCCCGCACCATCCCCGGCGATGAAGGCCCCTTCACACGCATCACCGAACCGACCCCTGTGGAGTTCACCAAAGCCCAGCGGGACATGTCACCTGACCATTACGAGAATTTCTCGGTGCCGTTCCCGGATTTCATCCTCGACTCGCCGCCCAAGGTTTCCATGCTGCAGACTGCCCAGAACGTGGCCGAAGTCTACGGACTCTCCCGCGCTGATCTGGACGAATACGCCGTTCCCAGCCACCAAAAGGCTGTTGAGGCCTATGAGGCAGGGCGGTTCCGTGACGAGATCGTGCCTCTGGAAGTTGAACAGCCGGTCTTTGACGACAAGGGGGTTTGGCTGCCTGACGAACGGGGCGAGATGATCGACTTCAATCAGGATGAATGCATCCGGCCCGGGACCAACTTCGAAGCCCTGATGAACCTTAATCCCATCCCCGGTGTGGTCAGCTACGGCGGGAACGAGATTGTCATCACCCCCGGAAATTCATCGCCTACCAACGACGGCGTCAGCGCCATCTTGGTCATGAGCGAAGAGAAGGCCCTGGCTCTGGGCCTGGAGCCGATGGCCCGCATTATCGGGTTCGGCGTTGCCGGAGTGAAGCCCCAGTTGATGGGTCTTGGTCCCGTGCCCGCCACTAAAAAGGCCATGAAGTACGCCGGACTGACCATGGACCAGATCGACCGCGTTGAGTTCAACGAGGCCTTCGCCGCCCAGATCATTCCCAGCGCCAGGGAACTGGACATACCCATGGAGAAGTTGAACGTCAACGGCGGCGCATTGGCCATCGGGCACCCACTCGGCGCCACCGGCGCGAGGCTGGTGCTGTCCTTGGCCCACGAGCTGCGCCGCTCCAACTCCAAGTACGGCGTGGCCACCCAATGCATCGGCGCCGGCATGGGCATCACCACAGTAATCGAGAACCTCTAAGTTCTTCAGCGATCCAGCATTCAAGAGGCCC
>VFHG01000360.1 GCA_009392075.1 SAR202 cluster bacterium | reverse complement strand
CGAAACTTCAGGCAGAGACCCGGGGAAGGAATATACCTCTTTGCGGGCGGTGACGATGTCTATCCGGTCGCCTTCAATCTCTACCGTGGCAGTGCCGAACCGGGGGTGCACCGTAACCTGCCCTCCAAGTTCTTCGGCCAGGTCTGAAGCCAAGGTTGGAGCGTCGCCGATCAAGACGAAGTCCAGGTCGTTGGCCGGGACATCCAGCACAGCGTCACGGACCGGCCCACCTACCAAGTAGACCGGAAGACTTTCCTGGGTTGCGCGCCGACGCAGCGTATTGAACACCGCAAGTTGACCCCCGCTGGCGCCGCTGGCGACTCGGTCCAAAGAGATAGTTACAGAGGGAGAATCAGGCCGGAAATCAGGCGTAGGAGAGCCTCCTGTAGAGTGCGGAAACCAGAGCCGGGATTATAGCATGATACACGCTAAAGTCAGGGGAAATAACAGCCCCCGAATAAGGATTTGAAACGTCCAAATAAACTGCCTGTGGCGCTTTGACATCGTGTGGGACTGTCGATACAATCCCATCGTACGTCATCCGTACACGCAGGTAGTCGTGCCAATTGGCATGCGAGCCGGCGAAATTTGGGAGGTAACACTATGGCCGATGCCCAGTTCACCACCTTTTACGATTTCCGTTGACCTTTCGTCTACAACGCAGCCGTGTGGCTGTCGAAGGTAGAGGAGTCCACCGGAGAGACGGTCAAGATCAATTGGCAACCCTTCTCTCTGGCCCAGGTAAATAGCGACAACAATGACGGCGGTATCAAGCTCTGGGAGCAGCCCAAAGTCATAGACGGGAGCGACAAGACCTTCCTTGCCCATATGTCAGGCCTAGCCGCCAAGCGCCAAGGCGAAGAGGCTTTCCAAGGCTTTTTCATGGCCCTGCTGCGGGCCCGCCACGAAGACAAGAAAGACCTGCTTGACCCGGCTGTCATGGAAGAAGCCGCGGTTGCTGCCGGCCTGGACATAGCCCGCTTCCGTGAGGACGCGGCCGACCCCGAACTGCTGAAAGACATCGCAGAATCCCACACCATCGCGGTGGAAGAGCATGGGGCATTCGGCGTGCCAACCTTCATCTCCGAAAGCGGTAATGCCACTTTCCTCAAGATGTTCATCCCGCCGGACGAACAGGCCGCGGAGATCTACGAAACGATGTCCAAAGCCATGAACGAATTCGCCCACGTAGGCGAGTTCAAACGCCCGCAGCCACCGTGGCCTCATGGGGTCATCTAGGGACCAATCTGCTCACAAAAGGGCCTCGGTTATGGCTCTCGAACATACGCTGGGGTTCTCTTTCAAGGACCCCAGCTTGCTGCATCAAGCCCTGGTGCACCTCTCCTACTGCAACGAGAACGGCCTAGACCAGTCCGAGTCCTATGAGCGGCTGGAATTCTTGGGCGACGCCGTCCTGGAGCTAGCCGTTTCCACCGAACTCTACCTCCGCTTCCCTAACGCCGACGAAGGCGAACTCACCAAGACCCGGTCCTCTATAGTCCGCCGCGAGACACTGGCGCAGATCGCCCGCCGTATCGACCTGGGCAGTTATCTCTTCGTGGGTAAAGGCATCGAGTCCAGCAGCGACCGCCAACTGGAATCGGTGTTGGCAGCGGCCTTCGAAGCCCTGGTCGCAGCGGTCTACATTGACCAGGGGAACGAGTTCACCCGAGCTTTCATACTCCGGCTGATCGAACCTGAACTGACCCAGGCCGAGCAAATGGAAGGCCCGCCGGAAAACCCCAAGTCCCAACTTCAGGAATTGATACAAGGACAGGGACTTAAACCGCCGACCTACGAACTGGTCAGCAGCGAGGGCCCCGACCACGGCCCGGTTTTCACAGTGAACGTGCTGGTTAACGGACAGGTTGTCGGCACGGGCGCCGGCGGCAAGAAGTCCGAGGCAGAAGGAGCAGCGGCGAGGTCTGCTTTAGCCGCACTCTCCGGCCAGGTCTAGACTAGCTCAGCCTTTTTCTATCAAACACCAGGCCATCAATTACTAGGAAAGTAGATGCTCAGATTCTTCAAACAAAACCGAAACAAAAACATCGAACACACCCAAGACGCAGTGAAACCCAGCCGCGACCGATGGTTCGGGAAGATTCTCAACGTCCTCCAATCGTCCAAATTGGACAATTCCGTTTGGGAGGAACTTGAAGAGATATTGATCTCCTCCGACGTGGGAGTAGAAACATCCCTCCGGCTGATAGAAGAACTGAAGAACACTGTCAAAGAGAAGGGACTGGAGACCGGTGAGGATGTCTTTGCATCGCTCAAAGAGTCGTTGGTTGCCGGGATGGAGCCTGAAAACGCCGAATCTGTCTGGATGGATGAGACTGAGGTTTCCGGGCCTTATGTGATACTGATGGTGGGCGTCAACGGAGTGGGCAAGACCACCAGCATCGCCAAGCTGGCCCATCATTTTACACAGGAAGGAAAGAAGGTCATCCTGGGCGCGGCGGACACTTTCCGGGCCGCTGCCGCCGAACAACTGGAAATCCTGGGCGAGCAGATCGGCGTAGAT
>VFHG01000359.1 GCA_009392075.1 SAR202 cluster bacterium | reverse complement strand
GGTATAACAAAGCTGCTGAACTTCGCAAGGCCGCTACGGCAGCCGGCGGGTTCGTGGTCACCGCCCATCCCTTCCGTGGCGTTCTAAGCGGCAACGGCAACCGCGGCCGCGCCCTCATATATCAGTCCATCCCCGACCCCCTACCCGAAACTCCTGAGGATGCCCTGGACCACCCCGTGTTCAAACTGGCCGACGCAATCGAGGTGGCCAACGGCGGTACGGTCGACCGGGAGAACGAATTCGCCATGCAAGTCGCTGGGTTACTGAAGATGCCCGTCACTGGTGGCAGCGATGCTCATTCAACCCACGGCCTGGGCAAGTTTCTGACCGAGTTCACCGATGAGGTCACCACCGAAGCCGAGTTCCTTAAAGCCCTCCACTCCAAGGAATTCCACCCAGTAACCGGCCTGCGCACGGGAAACCTCAAGCCCTACGTGGTTTAGCCACTCCTGACTTTGATTGGCGGGCATCCCCCAATGCTTGCGCCTTAGCCATACTGGTCTCCGATCGCCTTTCTTCCAGCATTCACCTCATTTTGTGTCACATTAGGGTCGAACCAGTGCAACAACCATGCTAAACTGCCCCAGTCATGGCTGTGCGTTCTACACCACCGAAATTGAGCCAGCTTTGACAGACGATGTGTGAAGTTGTGACGGGAGTGAAATGGTGCTTTTCGATACGGACATCTCCCCTTTTGAACAGGTCAATGTAGCACTGGACCTGGAGACCACCGGCCTGGACTCCAACCGCCACCAGATACTTGAGGTCGGCGCGGTCCGCTTTCGCGGCGACGAGGTCATTGAGACCTACCAAACATTGGTTAACCCGGGCGTCCCCATTCCCGAGTTCATCCAGCGTCTTACCCACATCTCCCCTCAACAGGTGAAACGGGCGCCTTTTTTCTCTTCAGTCGCCGCTGAGATTGAGGATTTTTTGGGAGCAGACCCGATAATCGGCCACAACATCCAATTCGACATCGGGTTCCTGGCCAATAACGGCGTTGCACTGAACAACCCATCCTACGACACATGGGACTTGGCATCAGTCTTCATGCCTCAGTCCCGCCAGTATTCCCTGAAATACCTGACTTCTTATTTCCAGGTGGATCACAACGATGCGCACCGGGCGCTGGCCGACGCGATGGCCACCAAGAACGTGTTCATCAAGTTGCTGCGCCTGGCCGCTGAGCAGGATTCCGGGTTGTTGGGCTATCTCTCCAACCTGGCCGCCCGCAGCCGCTGGTCCATCGGCGGAATTTTAGCGGGCCTTGAAGGTTCTGGTGACACCCAGACTTCGTCCGTGGGACTTACCGGCCTCGATCTAGAGCAACTGTCCATCCGGCTAGGGTCGCCAGAGAAACGCCACGCCGACCCAGCCCTCGGCGACCTCAGCCAAGAAAAAGTCGCCAGCCTGTTATCCAGGGAAGGTCCCTTTGCCAAGGTGTTCTCCGGATTCGAACACCGGCCAGAGCAGGAACAGATGCTGGCCGGTGTCACCAAAGCCATGTATCACAGCCAGCACCTGGTGGTAGAAGGCGGCACCGGCGTCGGAAAGTCCATGGCCTACCTTCTGCCCGCGGCGCTCTTCGCTATCTCCAAAGGCCAGCGGGTGGTGATCTCAACCAACACCATCAACCTCCAAGAACAGTTGATGAACAAAGATATTCCCGCCCTTACCGCGGTTTTGGAGGAGTCGGGGTTGGTCGAAGAAGGCGTCCTGAAGGCGGCACTGCTCAAGGGCCGGGCCAACTACCTGTGTCTCAGGCGCTGGAACCATCTGGCCCGTAGCGACTCCCCGACCATTGACGACGCCCGACTGCTGTCCAAGACCTCGGTCTGGATGCAGAACACGGTGAGCGGAGACCGGGCCGAGATCAACCTGTCGGGCCGGGACTTTGGTTCTTGGAACCACATCTCAGCCGGCGAAAAGGGGTTCTGCCCCGGCCTTCGTGACGGGTCGCCTTGCTTCCTCAGGGCTGCCAGAGAGCGGGCCGAACAGGCCCACATCATCGTAGTGAACCATGCGCTGCTGCTGTCGGACCTGGCCAGGGGCGGTGGCCTGATCCCTGAGTATCAACACCTGGTCATCGACGAGGCACACAACCTGGAGGACGAAGCCACCAGGCAATTGGGATTCAGCGTGTCTCAAGAAAAGTTGGACGAGGTCTGGGAGCCGCAGATCAGGCTGACCACCCAGATTCGCCAGGCTATCGCCGCCGAGGGTCTTGCCTCATCCATCAGGCAAGAGGCCGAGACCGCCGTGGGCGATGTGGAGAATGAGGGAGCGAAGATACGCCAGATCTGGGCCCGGCTCTGGGCCGAGGTAGAGCGCTTCCAAGCAAACCAGAAATCCGGTTCATCGGACAACAGCCAGCAATTGCTGATCACGTCCCAGACACGGAACACCCAGAGCTGGACCGACCTCCACCTGGCCTGGGAGAACCTGGACGTTGGCCTGCAGCAGGCCGCCCAAAACGTGGGCCGCTTGCACCGGTTCCTGGAATCGACCAAGCTACCTGCCGCCAACGACCAGCCCGCCCTGGTGATGGAAACCGCGAACTTGATGGACGATGTTGAAACCGTCCGGGAGCAGTTCAACTCGATTCTGGGCAACCCCATGGACGACGACATCCACTGGATCAGCAACGACCAGGTCCGGGGCAACGCCACCGTATCGCTCAATTCGGCGCCCTTGGACATCAGCAACACCCTGGCCGCCGAGTTGTTCCAGCACAAAGACAGCGTGATACTGACCAGCGCCACTCTCAGCACTGAAGGCAGTTTCGACTACTTCAAAAGCCGGGTCGGCGTGGGCAGCGATTCCGAGGAACTGTTGGTGGGTTCGCCTTTCGACTACCAAAAATCGGCACTGCTTCTGATTCCGGAAGACATGCCGCCGCCCAACTCGGACCGGTACGTGGATGCCATGGTCAAGGTATTGACCGACTTGGGAACGACGATGAAGGGCCGCACGATGGCATTATTCACATCTTATGCATCGCTTCGGGCGGTGGCCCAACGCCTCCGCGCGCCGCTGATGGGCGAAGACGTGCAGGTATTGGCCCAGAGCATCGACGGCTCGGCACAGCAACTGATGACCAGATTCGCCGAAGAACCCAACAGCGTGCTGCTGGGCACCGCCAGCTTCTGGGAGGGCGTGGATATGCCTCCCGGACTACTGAAAGCGCTGGTCCTGACCCGCCTGCCCTTTCAGGTGCCGACTGACCCTATAGTGAAGGCCCGCTCCGATCAGTATGAGTCCCCGTTCAGTCAATACTCGGTGCCCCAGGCCGTGCTGCGGTTCCGGCAGGGGTTCGGCCGCCTGATCCGCAACAAAGAAGACACAGGCACCATCGTGATCATGGACAACCGTATCACCGCTAAGAACTACGGCAACTCGTTTTTGAAATCCATACCCCCATGCACGCTTAAACCGAGCAATCTGATGACCGTCGGCCAGTTAGCCGCCCAGTGGAACGCCTGAGAATCGCCTCTCACTCAAACCTTCGCCTCCGCTCGTCCTGACAACGTATACGCAATTACTCTTCTGCGATTCGCGTGGACGATTCAGCTCCTTAGTTAGGATGCGCCGAATCTATAACGCGGGCTAGCGTG
>VFHG01000358.1 GCA_009392075.1 SAR202 cluster bacterium | reverse complement strand
GGAATCTCCGCTAACTTCACGACAACCTCATTTTTGTGTCCCCGCGATGAACATCATCGGGTTGCCCGACACCGCAATCCAAGAAGCCAAAGAACGGGTGCGCGCCGCCCTGCGCAACAGCGACTGCGAGTTCCCACTCCGGCGTATCGCCGTGAACCTGGCCCCGGCCGACCGGAAAAAGAAGGCCCGGCCTACGACCTACCCATCGCGGTTTGCGTGCTGCTTAGCTTCGGGCAGATCGATTTCATGCCTACCGGAGCGGTATTCTTGGGTGAACTTTCTCTGGAGGGGGTTGCGCCACGCCAAGGGCATGCTGGCCATGGTGTCGGTTGCGTGAGACCGAGGTTATACCTCCGTATTCGTTCCCACTGCCAACGCCGACAAGGCCTCTTTGGTGGAAGACATACAGGTCTTCCCGGTCTCTAGTCTGAGGCACCGCATCGAACATCTTCGTTGTGAAAACGAGATTGAGCCGCTGGACGACGATGTCTGGCAGACCATTGATGGCACCACGGGTCACTACGAGATGGACCTGGCCAGCGTTAAAGGCCAAGAGCACGCCAAACGGGCGTTGGAAGTAGCCGCCGCCGGGTTCCACAACCTGATATTCAACGGGCCTCCAGGCATCGGAAAGACCCTGCTCGCCAGGTGTTTACCGTCTATCTTGCCTCGCATGGCCCAGCAAGAGGCACTAGAAGTAACCAAGCTCTACAGCGTTAATGGAGCCTTGCCACCCGATAACCCATTGGTGTTGCAGCGGCCGTTCCGGTCGCCCCACTACACCATCTCCAACGCAGGGCTGGTTGTCGGTGATCGGGCTTAAGGGTTCATCGCCCTAGAGGTTCATTGCGTTAAGTCCTATCCTGGAAATATCCTCGTCGGCTTGGCCGCTGGGGTAGCCACCAACGCCGATCCCACCCAGGATCACTCCATCCTTCATTATCACCAGGCCGCCTTGCCCGTGGGTCATCATCGGGTCGCCCAAGTCGGCTATGTTCCTGCCACCGCCGTGCAGACGTTCGGCGTGGGCGCCAGAGTCCATCCCCATCACCGCCGAGGTGTAGGCCTTTCTCTGGGCGTGTCTGCGGCTGAATATCCGCAGGTTGTCCATCTTAGCGTAGGCCTCCAGATTGCCGGCCGCATCAACGATACACATCGCTATTGGCTCGTTCGGTGTCTCCATAGCCTTGTCCATCATGGCCTTCATCGCCGCTTGGACCTGTGCCATATTCAATCCTTCTGCCATCAGTGATCCTCCTTCGCTTCCATTACATTTGACCTTGTGCCTTTGAGTGGATGGATTATACATACAATCTATAGGTGCAGATGCCGGGCGTGGCCTCAACAACCTGAAACCGAAGACCTAACCAATAATTGAGCCGGTGATTCGCCCTTGCCACGGAGATTCGGCGGAGTCTATGATAATGGACGTGGAACCAAACAAAGTGAAATACTCCCTGGGCGCAATTGCCGATATCGAAGCCCTGACATTTGGCGAACCTGGCCTCCGGACGTTTCGCTTGGATGCCCGGTCGGGCGCGGCATCTTGCTCGGTCTGGATGGAGAAAGAACAACTTCTCCAGCTAGGCGTTTATCTGAGAGACATGGTGGGCCAACTCTCGCAGGAAGAACGCGACAAGGAAAGCGATCTGCGGGAAGAGAGTTGGTCAGGCGGCGAGTTGACGGTCGACTTCAAAGCCGGGCAGATGCTCCTCAGTTACGATCAAACAAGCAACGCTTTCTACCTTCAGGCCTTTGAACGGGAGCCCGAAGCAACGGAAGAACCGCAAGAACCACAAGAACCACAAGGCTCCACCGATGATGTACCGCCGGAAACCGAATCCGTAGGATTTTGGATCACAACTGCCCAGGCATCCGTGCTTGGAGAAGAGTCGTTAAAGATCTGCGCCGCTGGCCGGCCCACGTGCTTCCTTTGCGGACAACCGATCAACCCAGACGGGCATGCCTGCCCCAGGGCTAACGGGCATACAGTCTTAGAGGCCGGCTAAACCACACCACTCACGGGGCGGGATAGACCTTTTTACTTTCGAGTTGAGTCCTGAATTGAATTCTGATTTGAATTCCGACCTAAGTCCTGGGCCGGCTACCGCCGACATCATTCGCCACGGCGAGATCGTCTCCTATCAATTGACCCCCTTGGGTTCTAACTACACGTTCGTGGTCAAGATAGAGATGGACGGCAATGAAAGCCTGGCCATCTATAAACCGAAAGAAGGCGAAGCCCCCCTTTGGGACTTTCCCAGCGGCACGCTCTATAAACGGGAGTACGCGGCCTATCTGTTGAGCGAGATTCTCGGCTGGAACATCGTCCCCTTCACCATCATTCGGGACGGACCGTATGGCATCGGCTCGGTGCAGCAGTTCATCGAGCACGACCCCAAGCAGAATTACT
Organism: SAR202 cluster bacterium; assembly: GCA_009392075.1. The sequence continues at coordinate 1,282 of VFHG01000358.1, read as the reverse complement.
ACACCCTGGAAGACGGGTGCGCCGACCAGCTCAGAGTTATCGCCTGCTTCGACCTGGTCGCCAACAGCACCGACCGCAAGGCCAACCATCTGTTGATGGGAGATGGCGGCAAGATCTGGAGCATCGACCATGGACTGACTTTTCACTCAGAAATGAAAGTCCGGACCGTGATCTGGGATTTCTGCGCCGAACCGATTCCGCCCCAATTGCTGAAAACGTTAACCGAACTTCGGGAACGCTTGGATCACTCCACCGATTCCCTACCCAGCCTGTTGAATGAGCTGGTAGCCCTCCTGCCTGCGGATGAGGTCGATGGCCTCAAGCGGAGGTTAGACTGGGTCTTAGAAGAGAGGGCTTTTCCGGGCCTACCCGGTCGCAACCGCCGCCGCCGCGGATAATCGTCACCGCCGCGCCACTGCAAAAGCTTTCGTCGGCCTTGAGTCTGGCCCGTCATCCGGCACAGTCCACAGGATGGTCAACAGAATGGTCGAATCGAACGTTCGGCGCATCAGCGCAATAACCCTGGCCGTAGCCGATATGGCCCGGTCCGTGGACTTCTACGGCGACAAAGTTGGCCTAGAGATGCTCTATGGTGGCGGCTCTGCTTCATTCACCAGCTTCAAAGTCGGGGAAGGCTATCTCAATCTTGTCTTGGACTCTGAAGGCACTCGGACTTGGTGGGGGCGTCTGATCTTTCATGTTGAAGATGTCAATGCGCTGCATCTGCGATTAGTCCAAGCAGGCCTCACCCCGTCCACCGAGCCCACAGACGCTTCGTGGGGTGAGCGGTATTTCCACATAAACGATCCTGACGCCCACGAACTGTCCTTCGCCAAACCTCTTTAAGACCACTTGCACGCGCTGGTCTCAATTACACCGGACGTTCCAGTTCCAAACTGGGCGTCGTGGGATTGTCATTATCTAGATATATAATTCTCTCTATCGAATTATATCACTATAGTTGTATTGACATTGTGCAATCAGTAATCTATAAATTACCCCTGCCATAAATATGGTTCCGCCTAGTTGCGGAAAATATCTAGTTGTATGTTCTAAATCTTTATTGCATTTCGTAGGAATGGAGAAGGAAGCATGTCAGAGACAAGGCCAAACACAAAGTTCATCAGACATTTGCCTAAGGCAATCGTTCTGTTGTTCGTAGCCCTGCTATTCGCCTGCGGGTCATCGGCAACGTCGGTTCCGGCAGCAAGCAGCGGTTCAACTTCGCCCACGGCGGTGCCTGCAGCGCCTAAGGCAAAGGCAGCGGCAACGGCTGTACCGT
>VFHG01000357.1 GCA_009392075.1 SAR202 cluster bacterium | reverse complement strand
AGATGATCCAGCCACTGGTAGCCGCCCGATACCGTTGTATCGCGCCCGACCTGATGGGGTTCGGCCTGTCGGATAAGCCCACCGATGAGTCGGCCTATACGCTGAAAAGGCACGTCGAGTTGGTCACCGGTCTCGTCGAGCGTCTCCAGATCCAGGGCGTTACCATCGTGGGCCAGGACTGGGGTGGGCCGATAGGTCTGCGCTACGCCATCGACCATCAAGATAACGTCAGATCATTGGTGATCTTGAATACCCTGGTAAGAACCACTCCTGTCCCACTACCTTTCACCTTGGTGTTCCGGAACGGCGGCTTATCCAGTTTCCGATCAGAAATCTGGACCTGTTCCGGAAAATGGCCTTCCGGCGCGGCTGGCCTTTCCGGCGGCCCCTGGAACCCGGGGTGATGGAGCAGTACAAAATGCCCCATCTCACGGCGGCCTCGCGCGCGGGGATCGCCGCTTTCCCCAAGATGATTCCCGGCAACGATCGGCATCCCAACGCCGCATACATCTCGGAGATCGACTCGGTTCTCCGGACCTGGGACGTTCCAGTGCTGGTCATGTTCTCCGACAGAGACATCGCCTTCAAACCTACTGAAGGACAGCGCATCGCCGACATGGTCCCCAACGGACGATTTCACGTAGTGCGCAACGCGGGTCACTACCTGCAAGAGGACGCTGGGGAAGAGATCGCCCAGCGCATGCTCACGTTCCTGAGACAAGAGGCCAAGATTACCTGACACGAGATGAAGTAATACCCTTCAAAAGCAAGTGCCCTCGCCGGAGCTACAACTCCCCGAGGGCGTGTCGTCACCCAGTGTGGACCGGGCGACGCGAAAGCTATTATCGCATACGCGGCCCGTACTCCCTCCGGTGGTTAGGGGCGTATTCTTTTGCGCTCCTGGGTGAAAGCAGGTTGGAATGATATAATTTGTAGTGTAGGTAGGCTATATAAAGTTCAAAACCAACAACCACCCGGGTTGCCGGTCATCTGCTCTAATTAGCCTCAAATCCGTGGGGGTGTAGCTCAGCGGGAGAGCACCTGCTTTGCATGCAGGGGGCCAGGGGTTCGATTCCCCTCACCTCCACCACTTTTCTGAGGCTAAATTCCCCTCATTAGCCCAGTTGTATTTTCTAGCCCGCCTCTTTATTCCGTCCGATCGTTTTCGCATTCGGGTTATATTCGACTATTGGGTTGGCGGCCGTCGGAAATTTGAGACGGCTTTCGCATTAAGAGATAGGAAATTCCTCCAATGACACCACACAAAGCGAAGCACCATAACGGGAATTCGTATGAAGATGTCTTGTCGAACCACCAGCCAGCGAAGATAGGTGCGAACAACACACCGGGTGTTGCTCCAAATTGGGTAAGCCCTCTCAGTCGTCCGTAGGATTTACGACCGAAATAATCGCCTATTGTGGCCCAATTATTTGAACCACCGGTCTCAGAGATTGCGAACATTATTAAAAAGATATATATCGTCAGATTTGACGTAGGGATTACGACTAAAACCAGCATTGCTGCTGAACCGGACATAGTGGTCGTAGCAAGCACAATATTCTTCGGGAATTTGTCAGCTAGCCATCCAAAACATAAATAAAACGGGACCACTAAAAATAACGATAAGCCAAGATATATGCTCGCCAATCCTTGGTCTACTTCTTTCCAGATCAGTATGGGAATGAAATGGACCATGAATCCACCCTTAGAAGTCAGCCGGCAGATACTTCCAACAAACAGAAGCCAATAAGAAACCGTATGGAACGCCCCAGATAGATCGTAACCGGTTACTATGTAACTAGGTATGGTCGGCTCTTCAGGTATTGATTTCCGTGAAACGTCACTTCCATCCGGCAGCAGCCCTTGGGTTTCAGGGGTATTTTGTATCCACAGCGTCATGGGGGTCACCAACAACAAAATCGAAACCCCACAAACCATCGCCGCGGTATCCCAACCCTCCTTAAGGATCAAAAAAGCCAGGCCAGGCACCAAGATCGCAGGAATGATCGAACTGATTGCTTGGTAAAAAGCCATCGCGAATGCCCGCTTGGCATCAAACCAATTGTTCACCAGGGCAGACGTTGCATTAGAGAAGGCTAGGACACTTCCAACGGTAATCAGAGCGAGATATATAACAGAGAAGGTAAATATATTTGCGCTCTGACCAAGTAATAAGAAACCGACGCCCACCATTGTCGATCCGACAAAAAATATCGGCTTTGGACCGAATCTGTCGATTAACCAACCGGCCACGGCCCCGAAGGGGCCATCTCCTGCTCTGGCCAAGGAAAATACGATAGATCCCCCAATACGGCCTATCCCGAATGCATCGCTTACAGGCAACAAGAACACCATGTATCCCTTATTGACTGCGGTGGCGTTCAACCCGTGGGCCATTCCGGCAAGAACTACCATCCACCAACCCTTGAATATTCTTAAGGCCGATTTGTTCGGCGATATCGTATTCAAACCTTACTGCTTTGCCAAAAATTATCCGCAGTGGATATACAGACGCAGAGATCAGGGAGCGTCAAATTATACCGAGAACTTGGACTGGCTATATCGGTGGCGGTTTGGTTTCATGAATGTAACAATTACTTGAGGGACTCGTGGGTACCTGTCCTGCCTTGAAAGCCATCTGTTTGAACAATTTCTGGATGGCCACTGGCAAGGCCATCCCTTTCACACTGCGGCTTACCTTAGCTTCTTAGAGCGGCGTTATAGTCTCTCAACAGTGCGGCGGTTCAAGGCTTCCCGAAGGTCGCTATGCGGTCAACTCGGCATACGAAGAGCACCCTCTTCTCGTCAATGCTCGGGTCCCGTAGCCCGTAAGGTGGTTCGTTACCCGTGTACTTCTCCCAGATTTTATCTAACTGCTGCGTAACCCGATCACCGTTGGGGCCCTCTTCCAATTCCTCGTGTTCCACTGTGCATTTGATTTGCACCCAGTGATAGGGGTTGTCCGGGTTGACGATGAGGATGGTGAGTCGAGGGTTATTCCGGATCCAACCGCATTTACGCCGTTGGGCAGCTGTGTTGACCAGGACATAATCACCCTCGTAGTCAAACCACATCGGTGTCAGGCCTACACGCCCATCTGGTCCGATTAGACCAAGAGTGATAGTGATTGGACGATCAAGCAGGTCCTTGTAGATAGGATCTAGTCCATCAAGGCCGCTCACGTTTTCGCGTTCGCCGATTGAAAACTGGCCGGGCTGCAAACCATTGGCCACATCCTTGAACTTCGCAATCGTAATTTCGCGGGCCATGTCTCTTCACCTCTTAGTCAATCAACAAAGTTTTTAAGTCGATAACTTTCCTTAAAACTCGCCTTGATCGAACTCCTCTTCTTAATCAACTTGGTCTTCTGCCACTGGGGAAGTATAAGGTAATAAGGGGAGGCGAATTTGAGAGTATATTGTTCCACAAATGCGGCTATGAGTCCGGCCATTGGTAAGTCGGAAGCGAGGCTGTTAAATACAGGCCAGGGTATCTCCCATGGCCCTCGACTTTACCTAAAATAGTTCTTTTAGCAGGATTAGGACCCACTGCCTCCGCTTCCGCGGGTCAGCTAAGAATTTCATTATCTCCACGTTCCGTGGATTAACAGAAATGTTCCGGGAATGGATTCTACATACCTGATATAGCAAACATTGCCTGGCCAGCTATACGCTTGTCGATTTCACCCTGATAAACAGTCCTAATCCTAACCA
>VFHG01000356.1 GCA_009392075.1 SAR202 cluster bacterium | reverse complement strand
GCCTCATGAGGCTACCGGTCGTCCCCTGCCTTAGACTAAAAAATCCCCTCCCCAGGCTTGACGGGAGGGGATTTTGGCATTCCTACTATCAGACGCCTAGTGCATGCGAAACCTCGCCGAATACTTTGTCCATGATGGTGACCAGATCATCGACCTCGCTGGAGGTGATGCAGAGGGGCGGGGCGACGTTCATGCGGTCACCGCCGCGTACAAGCAGGCCGTTCTCGGCGAAGCCTTGGGTGAGGCGGTTGGCCAGGTCGGCCTCGGCAGGGAAGTACTCCTTGGTCTCGCGGTCGGCGACGATTTCGATGCCGCAGAACAGGCCAAGACCGCGGACATCGCCGATCATTTTGTACTTGTCTTTCATCTCTTTCAGCCCGTCCAGCAGATACGCGCCCTGTTTGGCCGAATTCTCGACCATGCCTTCGTTCTCCATGATCTCGATGTTTTTGAGGGCGGCGGCGGCAGCAACCGGGTGCCCGCCGAAGGTGATCACGTGCTTGAATGCCGCTTTTGGGCTACCGATGAACGCGTCGGAAATCTCGCCACGGGTGATGCAGCCGCCCGCAGGTATATAGCCGCTGGTGATTCCCTTGGCCACGGTCATCATGTCAGGGGTGACGCCCCAGTGCTCGGTGGCGAACATCTTGCCCGTGCGGCCAAATCCGGTGATCACCTCGTCGGCGATGAGCAAGCAGCCGTACTTGTCGCAGATCTCCCGCAACCGGGGCCAATAATTGTCACCGGGGACCGCACACCCCGGAGGGCTGGCGATGGGCTCGGCCACCACCGCGCCTATAGTCTCCGGGTCTTGGAACTTGATCATCTCTTCGATCGCATTCACACAGAGTTCAGCGCATTCCTCGGGCGTTTGGCCGCCGAACTCGCAGCGGTAGGGCAGCGGCTGAGGCACGTGGAAGACACCGGGCATGAGCGGCTCGTAATCTATCTTGGGGTAGAGATGAGAGCCGCCCAGTGCCATCGCACCCATGGTGGCGCCGTGGTATGAGCCTTTGCGGCTGATGAACTTGGTCCGGTTGGGTTCGCCCACCCGCTTGAAATAGGCGCGGGTGAGTTTGAGGGCAGTCTCTATGGCTTCCGAGCCGCCGCTGGTGAAAAAGGATCTGGTCATATCGCCGGGCGCTATCTGAGCAATCTTCTCGGCCAGGCGGATAGTGGGCTCGGTGGTTGTGCCCAGAGGCATATAGGTAAGATTCAGCATCTGCTCGTAGGCGGCGTCGGCGATTTCCTTGCGGCCGTAGCCCACGTTCTTCAGCCACAACCCCGACATACCGTCGATAGATGTGTTGCCAAGGGCGTCTGTTACGTGGACTCCGTTGCCACTGACGAAGATCGTCGGGTCGCCTTTTTCCGCCATGTCGGACGGTTCCCGCAGATAGACCCAGAGATGCTCTAGGGCTGATTCTTGCAGGCTTTTAACTTCTTCAGATGAGTGAGTGGTCATAGGTGGCTCCTTACGGGCTGTCAGCTTTTGACGGCGGGAATCACAACTTCGGCCAGCATTTCCATGATCGGGCGAAGTTGGGTTTGATCGCGGGTGTTGGGTGAGACTACGAGACGCTCGAGGCCCATCTCCTGATATTTCTGAGACCTCTCGAGTATCTCCTCTGGGTCTTCACCAAGGGAATACCGGTTGTGATTGTGTGTGTTGCCAATGGCGGCGCTGATTGACACTGATATCTCCGAAGGGTCGCGGCCTACCTCTACGGCTTGTTCCTTCAGATAGTCCATGCCCTCTGCTAGGGCCTGTGGAGACAGGGCCGTTGGATGCCAGACCGTGCCCGAACGGGCGGCCCGGCGGATGGCAGCCTTGCTAGTACCGCCGATGATTATCGGTATATGGGGTTTCTGCACTGGCTTGGGCGTGAATTTCATACCAGAGAAGCTGTGGTACTTGCCCAGGAAACTTGGGTCATCCTTGGTCCACAGTTCCTTCATGACCGCAATCATCTCATCTGATATGGCGCCCCGCTCCGCGAAGGGGCTGCCCATGGCCTCCAGTTCCTCTTCAATCACGCCGACACCCACGCCCAGCATCACCCTTCCGCCCGACAGGACGTCCAAGGTGGCGGCGACTTTGGCCAGGCGGATAGGGTTGTGATAGGGGAGGACCAGCACGCTGGTACCCAGGCCGATGGTGCTGGTCACCGCCGCTACGTAGGTCAGAACGGTCAACGGCTCATAGTAGGGCTTGTCGCCGATGCGGTCGTAGACGTAGCTAACATTGAAGACATGCTCGCTGGCCCAGACGGAGTCGAACCCCAGCTCTTCTGCTCCGACGGCTAGGTCTATCACCCCTTGGATATCTTCCATACCTTGGTTGTTGGACAGCGAGTAACCGATCTTCAAATGGCGCTCCCGACTCTGATTTTTGTTGGGTTGGTCCTAGTTGGCCGACTTAAAGATGAATAACATCGCGCCTTGTGGGTCTCTCAGTCCGGCGAAACGGCCGATCTCTGGGATGTCGGCTGACGGAACCTCCACGGAGCCACCTGGGGACTCGACTTTGGTTGCCGCAGCGTCCACATCGTCGACCCCATAGTACACCATCCGGTGTAGAGGGACCGGTCCCATGTCGTCGGTGATCTGCATCATCCCCGCCAAGTCTTCGCCGCCGACATCGAGCATGGTGTAGTCTATCGGGCCGGGCATTTTGGACGATGTTATACCAAGGAGTCCGGTGTAGAACTCTGTTGCTTCCGCTGCGGAGTTGGTCATCAGTTCGTTCCAGATGACTGCCCCCGTTTCACCCTTGATCCGTGCCCCGATGTGGTCTTTGGCCCGCCATAAGGCAAACACGGCGCCCTGGGGGTCTTGAAGAATCGCCGCATGACCTGCGTCGAATACCTCCATAGGGCCAAATATTACAGAGGCTCTGGATTCCTTGGCCTGTTCCGACAATTTTTAAATGTCAACAACGGTGAAATAGACCTTCCAATGGGGCGGCACGCCCTGTTGCTTTTCCTCATCACCCTGTTGGTACAACGCAGCCACTTCCAGGCCTTTAAGCTTTTGCATTTGGTAGGACATGCCCGGACCCATCTCATTGGCCTCGTCTTCCCACCCGAATAGGGCATTGTAGAACATGAGGGCGCCCTGGTAATCGGAAGTAGACAGATCCGCCCTTGACGGCGTCCCTTGGATGTGGGTTGTAAATTCAGGTATGGTTCAATCCCTGTGGAGTTACGTCCGAAGGCGGTCGAAATTTTGTGTGTCGTAATCCCGGTAAAAAAGACCCGGCCACCAGTTTGCATCCACGGCCAGGTGTCCACAAATCCGGTACCCTCACTCCCTCCAACTTGAAGCCAAAACCCGATTCCGATAAGCTGACCCCTGATAGCTGAATGCTGATGATTACGGAGTAAACATGGCCACCACGGCGGCAACTAGGGTACGGGCATCGGAACGGGACGATATCGAGAACGCGCTCAAGCGCCGGGTCTCGGGCGAGGTCAGGTTCGACCCTTTCAGCCGCGTGCTCTACAGCACCGACGCCAGCATCTACCAGATGGAGCCGGTAGGCGTGGTCATTCCCCGCAATGTGGAAGACGTTTTGGCCGTGATCGAGGTGGCCAATGAGACCGGTGTTCCGGTACTGCCTCGGGCCGGTGGCACTTCCCTAGCCGGCCAGACGGTGAACCATGCCATCGTCACCGACTTCAGCAAGTACCTGAACCAGATCATAGAGGTCAACAAAGAAGAGCAGTGGGCTAGGGTCCAGCCGGGCATCGTGCTGGATGATCTGAACCGTCAACTGCTGCCCTATGGGCTGATGTATGCCCCGGACCCCACCACCTCCAGCCGAGCCTGCGTCGGCGGCGGCGTGGGCAACAACACCTGCGGCGCCCACTCGGTGATCTACGGTAAGACGCTGGACCATATCAAAGAACTGGACGTGGTCCTCTCTGACGGCACTCAGACCCATTTCCAGCCGCTGGAGGCCCGGGAGCTTGAGGCAAAGCTCAGCGGGGCCGGCTTGGAATCGGACATCTACCGGGGAGTGCGGCGGCTGGCCCAGGAGAACGCGGCCGAGATCGAAGCTCGCTACCCCAACATCATGCGCCGGGTCAGCGGCTACAAGCTGGACGAATTTCTGACCGACTCGCCATTCA
>VFHG01000355.1 GCA_009392075.1 SAR202 cluster bacterium | reverse complement strand
GGGAGGCTTCAAAAAAGATCAGGGCTGCGATGAACCACAAGCTCAGGGCATTCAGCATCGCCGCCAGGATCTCGGTGCGGTGGAACCCGAAGGTCTGCTCGATGGAGGCTGGACGACCGGCGACCCAGATCGCCAGCAGGGCCAGTCCGATGGCGGCGGCGTCGGTCAGCATGTGTCCGGCGTCGGCCAGGAGAGCCAGGCTGCCGGAGACCAACCCACCGACCACCTCAACGACCATGTAGACCATTATCAGCACCAGTGAGATGCTGAGGCTGCGCCGGCTGGCCGAACGGTGGCCGTGGTTGTGCTCCGAATGGGAAAAGATAGGCTGTTTCGATGCGTCCATGGCGGTGTTAGTCCGCGCCCGAATGGATTGAGGGGACTTCGGGCGCGGAGCACTTCTCCAAGCTGAGTGCTTGAACGGAGAGGCGGCCTAGAGTTGGAAGGTCTTCCTCCAAATTCCAGGCGAGCCTGCCGCATGGGTCATGATGTCCCGCATGCGGGGGTTGTCGGGATGAATCTCCCGCTGTTTCAACCACTCTTCAGTCTCCGAAACGTTCTCGTCCTCGAACTCGTACACGGTGGCGTATTGGGGCTCACCCCGCACGGCCCGCCAGCGCCGGCCGCGGATTACGCCGGGGCATTTTTCGTAGTTGGGCACGTAAACATCACTGTACCATTTGTTCCAATCGTCGTCGTTGGCGGCGGGAACGTCCATCCGGCCGATCTGAAGTGCGTTGGCCATGTCACTGCCGGCGATATCGTCGGTGAGCGCGCCTGGATGAATCATATCCAAAACTAGATTGAAGAAATTGGTGCCGATGAGACTGGGGGATACCTTCTGTCCCCACTCAGTACGGGGCCGGTTCTTGAAGGCATCGGTATTAACCACGTCGACGCTCTCCAGTTCATAGACGGCTAGGTGCTTTGGGCCGTTCTTGGTGGCCTCGTAGCGGGCCGCATTCAAGATGCCGGGAACGCCCATCAATTCCTGTAGGTGTTCCTCTTGATACCATTTGTTGAAATCAGCTTCTTTATCGGCAGGTATGTCGGCTCCAACCAACATCAAGCCAGTTCCTTTTTTGTTAGCCATTGTTGCCTCCGATTTTCCGGTTGAATTTTATGCTTGTTCAGGTGGTGCCATGATAACCAAGCCAACCTGGTTTGGCTACGTGGCTAGACCGAGACCAGGTGCCAGACAAGTTCCTGGGGCGCGGACAGGAACGGAGAGTGCCCAGTATCCATGCTGATAGTCCGGCCGCAGGGGAGGTTGGACTGCATCTCCCTCTGGTACGCAAGCCCGAGTGCGCCGTCCTGTAGGCATTCGATGTAGACCCTGGGCACCCTCCCAAAATTCTCCTCTGTGGTGTTCATCGGGTCCATCAACGGGCCGGACGGCTGGGGAACCAGCATTGACTTGGCCCAGGCGGTGTCGTCATCTGAGCAGTCGCTGAAAAACCGGGGTTTGAGAGAATCTTCATGGTAGATTCCGACACTCAAATCCTCCGAAACCGCCCATGAATCCCTCTGGAGTCCCGCACGGACAGTCTCGGGATCCCGTGATGACACAGGCAACATTGCCTCACCGGACCTAAGCAACAAAGCAGTCAAGTAAACGAGGGTCTTAATCTTATCCGGGCGGTATTCCGCTGTTTGGGTGATGGTGAGCCCGCCCAAACTGTGTCCAACCAAGACCACCGGCTCGTCTTGCTGGTCTAGAACTTTGCAGGCATGCTGGGCATAAGTATCGAGGGTCACCTGGCCAGGTGGGATATCGAACTCGCCGTAGGTATTACCGGGCAGGTCGACGGCGACCACATCATGGCCCTGCGCTTCTAGCAGCGGAACAACCTTGTCCCAGCACCATGAACCATGTGACGCGCCATGCACCAATACGAAAGTGGTCATTCGGTCTCTACCGCCAAGGCTGAAAGCTGATGTCTGATAGCTAACAACTTTTACTCCAGCATTGACTCCCGGAAGTTGTCGATGGTGCTTTGGTGGACGCCGTGGTGAAGCAGGAAGGCCTCGGAGCCCCCGAACTTGCTCTGAGTACCGTCTAGGTACTTCTCGATCGCAACTCTGGGGGCCATGATGCCCTCTCTGGTGGAGTTCGCAAAACCAGGCATCCTCTTGAGCCGGTCCAATATGGCGTCAATGACTTCGTTGGTCGCTAAAAAGTCTTCCACGATCTGTTCCCGGGCCACTCCCAGAACATCCAAAGTCGTGGCGGCCAATACGCCGGTCCGGTCTTTCCCAGCACTGCAGTGGAACAGCGCGGGGTGGTTCACCGGCTGGGCCAACGTAGCAAATGCCTGGGCTACCAGGGCGCCGGCGTTCATCAAGATCCACTGGTACATATCAGTCAGACGTTTTTCCACCTCTTCTCCGGAGGTTGGCGGCAAAAGCCCACGGGCCTCCAGAAACGGGAATTGGTGGTACCCGATACCCGACTCGGCCAGAAGACCTCGGCCATCGTTGGAGGTGGTGCCCGCGTTGCTGCGCAGGTCCACGACGGATACTAATCCCAGGCTCTCGGTGACAGTCTGGACATCTGCGTCGGTCAACGAGCTCGGAGAATCACTTCGGAATAAACGCCGCCACTTGACCGTGCGCCCGTCACCAGTTCGATAGCCACCTAAGTCGCGAAAATTGACGCATCCTTCCAGGGTTATTCGCCGTTCCATGTTCTGTGTCATCAGCTAGGGCGGCCTAGGCCCCTTCCACCCCCATCTCTTTGGCGACGGCCAGCATGGTGCGGGCGGTCTCTTCGTGGGCAATGTCCACCATATCTCCGTCGAAAGTTACGGCTGCGCCGCCGGTGGCCCGCATCTCTTCCATGGCAGTGATCAGGCCCTGCCAGTGTTTCACGTCCTCGGGTGAAGGCGAGAACACCTTGTTTACCACCGGCACATGTGAGGGGTGGATTAGGTGCATGCCGGTATAGCCCAGTTGCTTCAGTTGGATGGCCAAGGCCCGGAGTCCATCCAGGTTGTGGATGTCCATCCAACCGCCGCTCATGGGATAAGGCACCCCGGCAGAACGGGCGTCGATCAACACTTTCGACTTCAGATAGAGAGTTTCAAGTCCCTCTTGGGTCCATTCAAATCCGATGGACCGGGCGGTGTCACCGCCCTTGCCGCCGCTGCCCCCCATGTGCGCGACCCGGGGTGAAGCCGAGGCGATCTCGTAGGCCAGGCGGATGCTGGTTGCGGTCTCCATACCGGGGTCGATGAATATCGTGCCCACCTCCATCCCGACTTTACGCTCAAAGTGGGAAAGCAGGTTATCGACTTCCACCACATCAGACGCGCTTTCAACCTTCGGCAGTAAGACGCAGTAGAGCTGCGGACAGGTTATGGCCTCCAAGTCTCCGCCTGTGAGTCCTGTCTCCAGGCGGTTGACCCGGACAGTCAGCGTGGGCTTCTCGCCGCCCAGCTCTTCCAGCATCTTGCGCACCAGGACGCGGGCCTCAGATTTGTTGGGGACCGGCACCGAGTCTTCCAGGTCCAATATCAGTGCATCGGACCCGTATTGGGGCGCTTTGCGCATCCAGTCTTCTTTGTTGCCTGGGACGTACATTGACGTCCGCAGCGGTCTGGCCGTTGCCATAGGGAGCTCCTTCGGAGGCTGGCAGCTTGTAGCCGTCAGCCTTCAGCTAGATTACGTTTTCTTTTGCCAGCTTTTTTAGGTCTTCTTCGGATAGACCCAGGAATTTTCCGAAAATCTCTTTGTTGTGCATGCCTAAAGTTGGCGCGCCAGGCAAGGTGGGGAGATCGCCTCCGGAGAATTTCACCGGAAACCCTGAGGCAACGCCTTCTACCGGGCCACCCATCGCTGCGTTCAGCATGGGCAACAGGCTGCCCCGGTCCCAGAAATGCTGGTCATTCATAACCTGCTCTGCGGTGCGCACTGGGGCGCAGGGAACATCAAACTCCTCAAGGCGTTTCAGGGCGTCATCCAGGCTAAATTCGCCAAGCAAACGCTGTATCTCTTGGCGGGCGGCCTCCACATTAGTGGTGCGGGCCACGTAGTCACTGAATAGGGGGTTCTCCAGCAGGTTCGGAGCGTCCAGGGCCCTGGACAGCCGGCCCCATTGCTCGTCGCTGGTCACCGTTAACGAAAGGTCTCCGTCCTTGGTCTCGTACAGGCCGGTGGGCCCGCTACGGCTGATGTTGCCGGTGCGCAGGGGCAGGCCGTCGGCGATAGTTTCTTCCAAGTTCTCCATGAACATCATGGAAACCAGGGTGTCCATCATCGATACGTCCAGGTACTGACCTTGGCCGGTGCGGTCTTTCTCCCGCAGGGCAGCCATGATGGAGTAGCAAGCGAACATGGGCGTGACGAGGTCGCCGATGTACATACCGACTTTCACCGGCGGGCGTTCTTCTTCACCATTGATGTCCATGAGACCGGCCATTCCTTGAATCTGCGGGTCGTGGGCCGGCTTGTCAGCGTAGGGGCCGGTCTGGCCGTAACCGGATATGGAGCAATAAACGATCCCTGGGTTGACCTTGGCGACTTCCTCGTAGCCAAGTCCGATGCGGCGCAGGGAGCCTGGCGCCAGATTTTCCAGGACCACGTCACATTCTTTGGCCATGTCCAGGAACATCTGCTTGCCCTTGGCCGTTTTGAGGTCAATGGTGACGCTCTTAACGCCTTGAGTACGCTTGAGGAACCGGGTGGAGATGTCATCATCGGTCTGGCGTTGGATATTGGTGCCCTTGGGCCCGGCGAATGGTCCGTTTCCACGCACCGGGTCACCTTTACCGGGTATCTCAACTTTGATCACCTCTGCGCCCATGCGGGCCAGGTTCATAGAGCAAAAGGGTCCGGCTAGATACACAGTAACTGCCAAGACCTTGATGTCTTTCAAAGGTTCCATATCTCTCCCGATGTTCATGGGTCTTTTAGTGGTTGGCGGTCGGGGGTTATTCGACGGCCATTCTCTCATAGATTCTGCCCGCTGTGGTACAATTTCGCCATCTTCGGCCAGGCACTAGATTACGTGTGAGGTAGACTCGATGGCAGAAAACATCGTCCTGTCCAACACTGAATACAAAGTTGTGGGCACCCGGCCCATTCGCCACGATGGCACTGATAAGGTGACCGGGCGGGCAAAATACGGCGGAGACTACCAGTCTGCCGGCATGCTGTACGGCAAGGTCCTGCGCAGCCCCCACGCCCATGCCAGGATAAAGTCCATCGACACTAGCAAAGCTTTGGCCTTGCCAGGCGTGGAAGCAGTGATTACCGGCGCCGACATGCCGGGCGCCAACAAAGACGGCGCATCGCGCGGCACTCAGATGGCCAGCGACAATCTGCTG
>VFHG01000354.1 GCA_009392075.1 SAR202 cluster bacterium | reverse complement strand
CTGATGTTGACGGCCCATGACTGCCTGGAATTAGGGATTGCCGACGAGGTTGTGCCAGAGCCGGATGGGGGCTCCCATGTAGACCCGCATGAGGCGTCGGCGGTCCTCCAAACAGCGATCTTGACCAACCTATTCCAACTATCCAAGATGTCTGAAGGTAAGCTCCTGAAGAAGCGGTATAAGAAGTTCCGCAGGATGGGCGAGGGTAGCGGACATTCCCAGGAAGCCATGAACCGGGAAGTTAACCTTTTGATGAGCATCACTTCGGGAGATGAACCGCCGGAGCGGCCATCCAGAAAGCGAAGAAAAAAGGGCCGGACCGAGGACCCCGCCGAGGCCCAAGTTTCATCTGACGATTAGTTCGAATTTAGCGAGTCATCACCGCCGAGAGACCTTTGGCGGTAACCGCGTATCTGCCTAATCTCTTTAGACCGCTTCCGAGCCAAACTCCTTCAGGCTCTTTTTCATCGCATCGGCTACGGATTTGAACTCTTTTCCAACCGACTTATCCAGAAGGGCCGTGGGTTTGGACGCATCCCGGTAGATGGAACGTAAGGCGATATCGCCAAGGAAGGGGGCGTCAACCTCTTTGGCCAGGTTTTTGCCGCCGCCCTCACCGAATATCTCCCCGGTATAATTCTCAACAACGCCCAGCACATTTAGATTCAATTTGCGAATCATGTTGATGCAGCGTTTGGCGTCCAAGTTAGCCAAGTCCTGGGGAGTGCTTACTACTACGAATCCGTCCATGGGCAGGTTCTGCATAATTGTAAGAGGGGAGTCAGAAGTGCCGGGGGGCAGGTCTACCACCAGGTAGTCCAGTTCGTCCCACTCGGTCTGCTGCAGGAATTGGCTTATGGCGTTGTGAATCATCGGTCCGCGCCAGATTATGGCTTCGTCCGGGTTCTCTTGGAAGAAAGCCATGGAGACGACCTTGACGCCCCATTTTTCCGAAGGAATTATCTGTCCATCTACGTAGTCCGGTTTATCGGTGATGCCCATGACCTTGGTCACATTGGGGCAGTCGATATCCACATCCAAGAGTCCAACGCTGTTCCCTTGGCTGGCTAGGGTCACCGCTAGATTTACGGCGACCGTGGTCTTGCCAACGCCGCCCTTGCCGCTATATACGCCAATCTTGGTCTTGATCTTGCCAAGACGCTCGGTGATTTGGCGTTTTTGCTGCCAAGACTTCTTGATCTGTTCCAGGCGCGCGGTTTCCTGGGGCGTGGGCATGCGTTCCTCCGGAGGGGGCTCCGAGAATCTAGAGTGGGTGGCTTGTCGCGTTGGGGTCTAACCCAGGAGGTGAAACGGTCGTTCAACCCCTGGGGTTAGGTAGTTTCGTCAAGCTAGAGGGCCGGTTAGATGCCCAGTTGTGAGCGGGCTTCCTCGCTGATCAGTTCCGGAGACCAGGGCGGGTCGAAAACCATCTCTATCTGGACTTCCTCTACGCCGTCCAGTTCCTGCACGGCCCATTCAGCTTGTTGGCCGATGTAGGGGCCCATGCCACAGCCGGGAAATGTCAGGGTCATCTGAATGTAGACGTCGCCTGTGTCCTTTAACTGCACGTCATAGACCAGACCTAGGTCGACTACGTTAACCGGAATTTCCGGGTCATAAACGGTTTTTAGTGCTTCGTAGATCGATTCTAATGTTACGGTTTCCTCGGCCATGTTTTTCTCCTAAACTCGGTCGCCTGCCACGATTATATTAAAGTCGACCGATGTGGTCAACAATTATTTGATGACTTATTCGACCCGTCACGTTTTCGGCAACTGAGATAGCTTATGTGCATCCTTCGACAGGCTCAGGACGAGTGGCGATTTTAGCCATCCGTCCGCGTATGGCAAGCGGGTTTGTAGTTGATCGTCTGCTCAAGCTGAGCCGGTCGAACCACCTGCTCGCCACCTGCCAACCTAAGCTCGCATTACCGTCTTAGGGAATCAGCAGCAGTTTGCCGGTGGTGGCCCTGCTCTCAAGTTGCCGGTGGGCTTCAGAGGCGTCGGACAGAGGGAATTCACCGCCGATCCGGAGCTTTAGATCCCCTGAGGCCACCCAGCCTAAAACGTCGCCGGCACGCTTCTCCAACTCGGCGCGGTCCACTGTGTAGTCACCCAGACCGGGGCGGGTCATCGAGAGGGACCCAGCGCCCAAAATGCCAGGGCTGACGGGGTCCGGCGCTCCGCTGGCCGCGCCGTAGAGGACCATATGCCCGCGGCGGCCCAGGCTGCTGATGCTTTGATTGAAAGTGGTCTTGCCTACTCCGTCATACACGGCCCTTACGCCCTCGCCGTTGGTAGCCTTTTTAACCTCTTCAGCGAAGTCTTGTTGGGTGTACAAGATCACTTGGTCTGCGCCGGCCTGCTTGGACAGCTCGGCCTTCTCCTCGGTGGACACGGTGGAGAAAACGAACCCGCCCAACTTCTTGATCATCTGGGTCAGAAGCAGGCCCATGCCGCCGGCCCCAGCGTGGACGATCACTCGGTCGCCTTTTTGCACAGCGTAGGTGGAGTGGCACAGATAGTGGGCGGTCATACCCTGAAGGATGGCCGCGGCCCCTGCTTTGGCGTCAACGCCGCTGGGACGTTTCATCAACCGCCAGGCGGGCACAATGGCCAATTCGGCGTAGGTACCGGGGGCGGTGCAATAGGTAACGTCGTCGCCAACCTTGACCTCAGTCACGCCGGGGCCGATAGCTTTGACAACCCCTGCGCCCTCCACGCCGATGATGCGGGGCAACGGAGGGCCGGGGTTCACGCCCTGGCGGCTATAAACATCTGTAAAGTTCACGCCTGCGGCCTGGATCTCGACAACGGCTTCTCCCTCGCCGGGAGTCGGGTCGGCCACGTCCTGGTACTTCATGACCTCGGGTCCGCCGAATTCAGTGATCTGTACTGCTTTCATATTGAGCCCTCCTGAAATGTCCGCGAGATATTACGGCGGTAGGCCGATGGCGCTGCGGTCACCATATTGACGGCGGTAAGTATACACCGGGTGTGGTTATACGCCAGGCTGGGATTGCGACCTGCTTATGCTTCATGGGAGAAGCTGAAGATCAATGGACGAGTTGGCCGGATTGAAAGCCCAGCCATCCGGATTATTTACCGGCCTTTGGGAGGCCTAGAAGGCCAGAGAAGACAATGCGGTCGCGGCGGCGCCGTCAAGACTCAAGCCATTTCCGGTTGCCTGCGCGTACATGTCTTGCAGTTTTTTCAACACGTCGGCAACTGGGGCATTGCCCTCGCTGACATGGGCGCGGAGTTCGGCCAGAGTTTCGTAAGCTTGGTCAACGTTCCAGAAGAACGAGAGCAGCCAGGCCAACTCACGTTCGTTGGCGGGAACGGGTATGTCTGACAGGTCATATAGCCGGTTGACGACCTTTGTGTAGCGAAGAATCCCTGCTTTGTCTTCCTGGCTTTCGCCATAGAACCTTCGGCGGCTAAGCTCGGTGATGCGTTGAGAATAATCTTTCTCGCCGTAAATGTTCTTGGGCAGCCATTCGTTGCGGAGATCGACAACTTCGTTGCCCGCCTCGTCCACGATGGCGACTGCGAGGTCCGAACCCAAGAGGTCTTCATACTCAAACTTCACCGCGTCCCGGAGCAAGGCCTCCTGGAGCATCAGCGTCAGTTCCCGGGGAATCTTCTTGTAGTTGGCGCCGCTGGCCTGGTCGTTGGTGTCGGCGCCCACGCCACCGGTGTTGAAGACGAAGTATTG
>VFHG01000353.1 GCA_009392075.1 SAR202 cluster bacterium | reverse complement strand
CCTGTATCTTCCCCCAAAGCGGACCGGGACGGGGCGGATCAGATGGCAGCGGCCATCACGGGAATGCTCCACATGGCACTAGTCAGTCCCAGGTGGAGCCCGCCGGTGATGCTGACAACAGCACATACCGGGCAGGGCATCGAAGATCTTTGGGGGAAGATACAGGACCACCGGCAAGATCAGACCGATAGCGGCGACCTTGAAGAGCGCCGGGGAAGGCAGCGCAAGCGGGAATTCATTGAAGCGGTGGAAGAGGTGTTGGCGCAGCGCCTTCGAAATAAGGTTGAAAACGACCCAGACCTAAATGCTACTTTAGAGAAAGTAGCGGCGAAAGAGACCGATCCGTACTCAGCCGCATTAGAGTATCTGGAATCTTCTCTTTTTTCGGCAGACTGGCTTAACGCACCATAGGCGTATCCCCCGATTTCGGGCCCTATTCATACGCCGGTGTAGCCGGGCAACTCCACTGGACCATCCTTGGGTGAACCCGTCCCTGTTTTGGGCCGGGGAGACAAATCTGTCCGATTCTCGGACGTGGAGATTCGAAATGTCAGTGCTAGGCGTTGATTTAAGGGCCTCTCGTAAAAAACCCTCTTCCGTAGCGATCTTGGATTCCCATTCGCACCTTACAGAGCTTGGCAGCTTCTATGAAGACATCGAACTGATGAAGCTGGTTGACGATCTCCGGCCGGACCTGGTCGCCATCGGAGCGCCGTTGAACCTGCCATCAGGCTTTTGCTGCTTGGACCAGTCCTGCGACTGCCGTTTCTCTGTCCCCGACAGGAAAGGCCGGCTGCTGGAGCTGGAGCTGGCCAAGATGGGGATCAGTTGTTTCTACACCAACAAAGGGTCAATCATCAGAGAATTGATCTACCGGGGGATACTTCTTAGTCAAAATCTCCGGGACGCCGGCTATAACGTGATTGAAGTGTATCCTCACGCCACCAAGATGCTGCTCTTTGGCGACAAGGTGCCACCCAAGAATAGCGCCGTCAGCGTTAGTTACATGATCGGCCATTTGACACCCCTGGTGTCAGGCATGGAAAAACACGCCGACGACCTGGACCGGAATAGCTGCGATGCGATCATCAACGCCTACACCGGACAATTACATGCCCAGTCAAACACCGATGTTCTGGGCGATCCGGAGGAGGGCATCCTAGTTTTGCCCAAGCTCCCGAACTAAACGGGGCGAATTCCTTCAAATAGGGCCAACTAATAAGCCCACCCTTCCTCAAATGGAAAGGTGGGCTTTATTCATGCCTGAGTTACGGTTGAGCCAAGGGATTGGCGCTATTTGGAGCTACTATCTCCGTTTCCTTGGTTGCCGCCCATACCCAGGAAATTGCCCAGCATGGAAGTGAATTCCATGGGGAAGATCCATTTGGTGGACGGACTCTCGCCTAGAGACTTCAACGTCTCAAAATACTGAAGGCTCATGGTGCGCCCGTCCGCGGTACTCGCAACACTATTTATGCGTTCTAGAGCTTCACTGAATCCCGAGGCTCTGAGCACGGCGGCTTGCTGCTCGCCCTCAGCCTTGAGAATCTCGGATTGGCGCTGGCCCTCAGCCGATAGGATCGACGCTTGCTTCTCGCCTTCAGCAACGTTGATCTGAGACTGCCGGGCGCCCTCAGACTCGGTGATTTCCGCGGTCTTGATGGCTTCCGCTGATTTTTCCCGCTCCATGGCCGCCTTCACGCCGGGAGGTGGGTCGATCTCATTGATCTCTACCTGGGAGATCTTAACTCCCCATCGTTCGGTGACTTCATCCATCCGGACCTGGAGGGCATCCCTTATGCGCTCTCTTTCCGCCAGGGCCTCGGATAGCGTTGTCCCGCCAATCACTGCCCTCAATGTGGCGAAGGCCAGGTTGACCACGGCCAACTCGAAGTTCTGTACCTCCAGGACCGCACGCTCGGCATATTCCTCCATCACCCTGTAGTAGATGACGAAGTCCATATCGACTACCACGTTGTCGGCGGTGATGTATTTCTGGGTGGGGACCCGGGTCACCCTTTCTCTCAGGTCAACCTTGGTCCCGTGATAGACGACGGGCATAAGGAAATGCAGGCCGGAACGGCGAGTGCCAACGAAGGTGCCGAACTTTTGCACGACCAATCTTTGGTATTGCTGAACAAGTATCAGACCGAATGCCATGTTCTCCTCCCTATTTTCCAAGCGATGGACTGCGTTGTTAAGGACCTGGACATATTACGAGTTTTCTTGCTTTCCTGTATCACTTTGGCGAAAAACCGTCAGAATCAGGCCTTCCACGCTTCTAACTTCAACCGGTTCGCCAATCGAAATCGCACTATCATCTTCGCTAATCGCTGTCCAGGTTTCGTTGCCCACAAGAACTATACCTCTAGGCGCTAGTTCGCCGGTAACCATGCCCTGCATACCGGCCAAGGCAGACGCCTTTTCAGGCGGCCCTTGCCTGCGCGACTGATAGGCTGTTCCAACGATATACACCAAGGCCAGGCTCACCACGCCGCCTGTGCCAGATATAACCCATCTGCTGACTTCTATTGACGGCATGGTTGGAGATGCGTCTCCGAACTGGGTGAACAGGATCAGGCCACCGACGATGAGACTAACGATAGCTCCCACGCCCAAGATGCCAAACCCCGCCACCACCACTTCCAGCACGGTCAACACCATTGCCAAGATAACGAACACAACCCCGGCCCAGTTGACCGGCAGGTTGCCGAGCGCTAGGAACGTCAGCAGCAGACAGATCACGCCAACTACCCCAGGAGCAATCAAACCGGGATTGAACAGTTCAACCACGATCCCCAAGCCACCCATGGTCAGCAGGATGAATGACACGTTGGGGTCAGAGATGAACTCCAAAAAGTGCTCCAAGATGTTCTTCTCTAGTTGGAAAAGCTCCAGACCCTTTGTTTCAAGCACGACCGTGCCTATCGAAGTCTCAGCGGTCAGACCGTCTAATTTGGCCAGCAAGTCTTCCAAGTCATCTGCTATCAGGTCCACCACGTTGTCGGCCAAGGCTTCTTGGGCGGAGTAGGAGGCCGCTGTCCGGACCGTCTCCTCCAGCTTGTCTTGGTTTCGGCCCCGCGTCTGGGCGATACTCCTGATTAGGGCGGAGGCATCGTTCTCGACCTTGCTGGCCAGAGTATCGTCCAAGTCTTCGCCGGTTGCCGATATGGGAGATGCGGCGCCGATGTTGGTGCCCGGCGCCATCACCGCGAAGTTACCCGCCGCCGTGATGAACGTCCCCGCCGAGCCAGCCCTGGCTCCTCTTGGTGAAACGAAAACCGCGATCGGCACCGGAGACTCCAAAAGCAGTTCAACTACCTCGCGAGTCGAGCTGAGCAGTCCACCGGGCGTGTCCAGTTGAATGATCAGGAGCGTCGCACTGTTTTCTTCGGCCTTGTCGATAGCCCGAGCGATGAAGCCTTCTTTAACGTTGTTGATGATTCCATCGACCGTGATCACCAAGGCGTGGGGGGAGTCCGGCTCCTGGGCGCGGGCGATAACCGGCCCCAACATGCCGGTTATCAACATGCCCAAAAAGACGAAAACCAGAGAGAGACGGACCAACCGGAACCGCTGGGTCATAAGATCCACCGTCTTGTTTGAAGCCGATTAAATGATGGGGATTGGAAAGTTCCTATACCGGGGTGCCTGATTCGGCCAAAGAGTCGTCCAGAGTGGGTTCCAGGGTAGCATCAGCAGAGAAAACCTCCACCGGCTCCGGCGTCTTGGCCATCCGCGCTAATAGAGGGTTCACCACCCTAAGCACACCGCCCAAAGTTGGATGGCCCATGATCTTCCGAATCATTGAGCTATGCCAGTCGAATGACACATCTGAAGAGTCGGCCAGTTCAGCGATTAAGCCGTTCCTGCTGGCCTGGTGGATCAGCGAACTAATATGGCTATCACCCAAGTACTCAAATACCCGGCGAGCGGAATAACCCACTTCCAGTTCATCGGAGAGCAGGCTTTTCCATTTTTTCTGGTAGGCGCCCAGGCGGTTGGCAAACAGCCTATTTTCATTCAAGGCCAGATTCAACGCGCCTGAGGCGACCTCGCTGGCGAGAAGGGAATAAAAGATTCCGCCGCCGGTGGTCGGTTTCACCTGTCCTGCGGCGTCGCCAACTACCAATACTCTGTCTGAATATGTCTTGCGCAGCGGCCGTAGTGGGATGCCCCAACACACCGGTTTGTCCATCGATCCCGTGATCTTCCCCTCCGCCTGCCTGGAGGATACAAACCGGGCGAACCGTTCCGGAGCGTTCTTACGCACCAGCAGACCGGCCAGGGCGTATCCGGGCTGTGTTGGAACGAGCCAGGCAAAGAACCCAGGGGCTATATTACGTCCGAGATAGACCTCAACTTCGTCAACGCCTTCTGTCTTAACCAGGGCTTGGACGCCAACTACATAATCCGATGGCTCTCCAAGTCCCAGCTGGCGGTTCAATTGGGAGCCAAACCCAGCCGCCAAAACCAATGTTCTGGCTTCTTTGGTCCCGTCATCGGTTACCACTGAGACTCGGTCTTTCCGCTGTTCCAGGCTCAATACACGGTGGCCTAACAGGTATTCAGCGCCGGCTTCCCGGGCTCTATCGGCGAATGAAGCCACGTAGGCCACCCGGTCGACCACCCGGGCGACAGGATAGGGGGTTTCAAATCTGACAACCTCCCCAGAAGGGGCAATCACGCTAGCCGAATTGAGCTCTCGATGGACCAGTTTAGGGTCTATGGGGTAGCGTCGAAAACATTCTTCACCAACCAGACCGGTGCAGAGTTTATCGCCGATGTTCTCCCGGGAATCTATGACCGTAACGCCGTAACCCATGGAAGCTAAAGAAAGGGCAGTGTTATTGCCCGCCGGGCCAGCGCCCACCACTATCACATCTTGCAAATTGAGCCTTCCTTGAAATTACCCCTTGAATCGACCCGTTCATAACCTAGATCACAGGGCCGGTTGCCACGAGGCGATTATACTCCCAGGCATCCGGTTGGGCCATAGAATCAGGCCGACCAGTTCTCAGTTATTGTCAACCAAACAACGGCCAATAACCGAGCGAGTTCCGCCAGCGATTCACGCCTTGACAACGCCTGGTCGGAGTGTATAATTTCCACCAAAACGATAATTGGTCAGACCACTTTCTTCGAGCTTCCTACCGGGCAAGACAACGGCTAAACCTATGCAAGCTGAATTGCGCAATTTCCAAGGTCAACGGCTCCACGAGTCTATCGTCGAGCGGTTTCACGCTTTGATCCAAGATGGGTCTCTGGAACATGGAGCTAAGCTACCGTCTGAACGGGTCTTGGCCGAGCAACTAAAGGTCAGCCGCAGTTCGGTGAGAGAAGCCATCAGGACCTTGGAACTACAGGGACTGGTTGTCAGCAAACACGGTTCCGGGACGTTCGTAAACACCCAGAGTCTGGACGCCGTTGCCACTTTGATGACGTCATCTTTGGGCGTTGGATTGGACGCCGTTGAGGCCCAGCTCCATGACATTTTTGAAGTTAGACACCTCTTAGAGCCCCAACTAGCCGCTTTGGCGGCGCAACGGGCCACTCCAGAGGACGTAGAGCGGCTTTCATTTATCTTGGTTGAACAACAGCGTCAGATCATGGAGGGCGAGACCGGTGTAGATGCCGACACAGAGTTCCATTTCGCCTTGGCCACCGCCACCCACAACACCGCATTGGTCAAAGTGGTCAGCGCGGTTGAAGACGTATTGCGTCAATCCCGCGACCAAACTTTGCAGCAACCAGGCCGGTCCCAGAGGTCATTAGACTCTCATCGCCATATCTTGGATATGGTCCGGGCCGGAGACCACATGGGCGCCCGGTCGGCAATGGAACATCATCTGACCGCAGTGGAGCCGTCCGCGGTTTACCCAGATGCGGTCACCAACAATTAATAAATAAAAGAGACACCAAATATCAGATAGCTGAGGAGGAAACCTATGGCTACTCTAGCCGTGGAGGTGGTGTACCGGGGCATATTCCAGCGGACACTGGCCCGGAACATCGTCCGACAGATCGTATTCGCCGCCCGTAAGGACGGCAAGATTGGCACCGCCTTTGGGCGTTACAGCGACTCCCCCGAAAGAAATGGCATCCCAGCCAAGCAATTCGCGATCGTTTGTGACACAGCCCTGGAACTTGAGGAAAGCCTGGCCGTCTACGAGGCAAAAGCCGTGGATGTCACCATCAACGTTGACGATGCCATGTGCAAAGGAATCGAGTCCTGGGCCTGGTATGGTCTTCAACCCATAAACGAACTGACTAAGTCTGGCGGAACTTTGATCGTGACCTCCCGCCAGGACGCTGATTCCTTGATCGAAGACATCCACCAGAAAGACACTCCTTACGACCTGGCAATCATCCCCAGCACTGTGAGTTTCTCCGGTCTCTGGGTTTACAAAGACGACCACACCGACATGCGGATCTTGGGAACGCTTTGCAAGGTCTGCCCTGAGTTGGTGAGCCTCGAGGCTATGTTGGAGTCTATCCAGGAGCAGACGGACAACAGCACCAAGGTTGCCTCGGTCCAACGCGCCCACGACCGGACAACCACCCGGCTCGTCGAGCCAGGCGAGGGCAACTCCGAGACCCCGTTCAGCTTTGACATGCCCGGCTGGAAGACCATGGAAGAAGGCCTGGTCATCCGCGGTCTTCCCGAAGGCACCGGCTTTAGGGGCGGTGACGAAGGCTACCAGCCCGGCCGGAGCGAAGTCTTTAAGAAGTGGAGCACCCGGTCTATGCGCCCGGTTATCAACTTCGACACCTGCATCAAATGCACACTCTGCTGGCTGCAGTGTCCTGACACCTGTTTCGACGTTACTCCAGACGGTCTGTATGACGCTAACATGGAGTCGTGCTGCGGTTGCGGGGTCTGCGAAGCCGTCTGTCCGGTGCCCGACTGCGTGACCATGGTGAGCGAGGCAGAATTCAACGACAACAACAGCCAATGGGACGCTTGGACGGCCGACAAAGACGGCTATAACAAATGGATGACTGTCCTAGTGGATCAAACGAAAACCGAGACTCGGACCCATGGTTTCCACCACGTTGGCGGCTACGACGAAGAGATCACTGCGACGGAGGAAGCCTAATGGCAACAGTACAGTCGAAACCCTATGCAGAATCCACAGAGGAACTGATCAGCGGCAGTGAGGCAATCGGGATTGCCTGCGCCCTCGCCGACGTCGATGTGATCACCGCATATCCAATCCGGCCCTACGATACGGTGATGCAATACGTATCCCGTCTCAAGGCCGACGGCAAATTCGACTTCGATTTCATCGTTGCCGAGAGCGAGCACTCCCAGTTCGAGATCGTGAAACACGCCTCAGCAGTGGGCGCCCGGACCTTCACCGGATCCAGCGGAGTGGGCTGGTTCTACGCCTTTGAAGCCATCACCGTCACCGCCGGGCTTCGGATGCCAGTGGTAGCCATGGTGGGCAACCGCGCGCTAGACGATCCCGGTGCCTTCGGCGTTGAGCACAATGACGCAATGGCCGTCCGTGACCTGGGCTGGCACCTCTACTGGGTAGCCACAGCCCAAGAGGCGTTGGACATGGCGCTGATCGCATGGAAGGTGGCAGAAGACCCCAGGGTTCTCCTGCCCTTCGCCCTGAGTTGCGACGGCTCGTTCTTGACCCACTCACAGGCCATCGTACAGGTGCCGTCCCAAGGGCAGGTGGACAAATTCCTGCCCAGCTACCAGCGTGGCACGCTGCAGTTGCACCCAGACAACCCCATCACCGTGGCCCCTCAAGTGAACGAGGACTGGCTGATGGAGATCCGGAAGCAGACCGACGAGGCCATGCGCCGGACATCCGGAGTGATAAAAGAAGCCTACGATGAGTTCCGGGAAATATTTGGGCGCGGTGACCCCAGCCCGTTCATCGAAGAGTATATGTGCGATGACGCAGAGATCATTCTGGTGGGGATGGGCACACTTGCCATGCCGACCAGGGTGGCCGTTCGCCGCATGCGGGAGGCCGGCAAAAAGGTCGGGTTCCTGCGCATAAAATTCTTCAGGCCGTTCCCGGCTGCAGAGATTCAGGAAGTCCTGGGCAAGGCTAAGGGCGTGGCGGTCATCGACCGCGACTATTCCTACGGCTCGCCGTCTTTCGGCGGTGTCTTGTTCCACGAGTTGCGTTCAACCCTTTACAACCTGGACGATCGGCCTATGATGTTGAACTTCATCGCGGGCCTAGGCGGACGGGAAGTTATGGTTCATGATATAGATCAAATGGTAGAAACCACCCAAAAAGCCGTCGATACTGGTAAAATTGAACAAGAGACCACCTGGGTCGCGGTAAGGGAGTAATCAAGATGGCTACTTTGCAAGACCTTCCCCAGATTAAGGGAGTTAAGAATATCCCGGTGGAGGAGTTCTACTCCTCTGGTCACCGGACCTGCCAGGGCTGCGAATCGGCCCTGGTGATGCGGCTGATGATCAAGGCCGCCGGACAGCGGACCATCGTACTGGGCAGCACCGGCTGCATGTACGTAGCCAACACCACCTACTACAGCACCCCGTGGGTAGTGCCATGGATGCACACCCAACTAGGGTCGGCAGGCTCGGCCGCCACCGGAACGGCCGCGGGTCTGAATTCCATGATGCGCAAGGGGAAGATGCAGGAAGAACCCATCAACGTCATCGCCTTTTGCGGCGACGGCGGCGGAGTGGACATGGGGCTTTCAGCCTTGTCCGCGGCTCTGCAGCACGATGAGTACAACCTCCTGATTATCTGCTACGACAATGAGTCGTACGCCAACACCGACATTCAAGCGTCGGGCAGCACCCCCTGGGGAGCCAACACCACGTTCAGCCCTCCGGGCACAGCGATCCGGAACATGAACACCCGTTGGAAGAAGAACATGGCGCCGATGTTGGCAGTCGGACATCCAGACATGAAGTACGTGGCCACGGCCTGCGCTTCCTATGGGTTGGACTTCAACAACAAGGTGCGCCGTGCCCTGACCTCCGGCGGGCCGACTTTCATCCACTGCATCGACCCCTGCCCCAAAGGCTGGGACTATGACCCCAAGTACTCACACGAGTTGGGGATGCTGGCCATCGAGACAGGCCTGTGGATCCAATATGAGATTATCGACAACGAGTTGATTCTCAACGGCCCCAGCCGCGCCATCGCCAAGGGGATTCGCAAGCGGAAGCCGGTTGAGGACTACCTCCTGCGCCAGGGCCGGTTCGCCCACTTCCTGCCGGAAGACATCAAGAAATTCCAGGACAAGATCGACGAGACCTGGGAGAAATGGTGGATTCCCGGCCTAGTCCCCATAACCCCCAGCCAAGAGGATTAAGTACTGCGTACGCCAGATACTTCCGGCCGCTAACGTTGCTAGTAAAAGAGGAACGGACTTAGTCCGCTCCTCTTTTTTTGCGTTCCCATTTTGGATCTAACCACATCTCTAAACTTTCATTCTGAGGAGAGAAGCGGCGAAGAATCTCGTTCTGCAAGGAATTCACTTCCAACAAGAGCAATGAGAGCCCTCGCTACCCTCGAGGTGACAGGGGGAGTGGCGCCGAAGAATCCTGCCCTATGCAGAATCCAGCGTTGACGGCTGCTCCTCCGCCTCGGCAGCAGCGAATTCATTAACCTCAGAAACCAATCGGTCTCCCAGCCGGTCTTTCTCCGTCTCAATGTCGTAGAGGCTCTGTAGGTCCAGCCAGAACCGGTCCGAGATCCGAAGGAACGGGACAGACTGAACGGTGCTTCGGCGGTGATGGACCGCTCGCCATGGACAATCTGATTGATGCGCCGCGGTTGCACGCTGATGTCCTTGCACAGCCGGTATTAGCTGATACCCAATGGTCTGATGAAGTCTTCCAAGAGAATCTCACCGGGATGGACCGGCGTTAGTTTTTCCGTTGTCATGCGGCCGCTCCTAACCAATAATTGCTTATTTCAACGTCGTAGACATCCCCGTCGTCCCAGCGAAAGCGCAGCCACCGACGGTCATTGAAACGTTGGCCACCCTGTTTCTCACCGCTCCTGGTAATCCTAGCCAACCTACTACGGGGAGAGCAGTGAAGGTCCTCTCGGCAGTCGGCTGCATCCAAGATAGCCAACTTTCGCTGCGCTGTGCACTGAACGCCCGCCCCGATGCCTAGCAGGCCCAGCCGCCGGAAAGCGCGCTCAGATTCCTGGTCTCGAAATGTCTTGATCATTTAATCGATGGTAGTGTGGCGCGCCAATAGGGTCAAACCGCGCCATTAGCGTCGAACAATATTTATCTTCTGCATACTTTTCAAGAAGCTCCGCCACACTTGCCACCGTCCTCTGTTCACGTTAGAGTAAGTTCGATTTTAACCTCACTGCGGTATCTCTTTTCGTGATGTTCCGAGTACGTCTGTATGAGGATACGAACCTGGAAATTTTAGGAGGACCCGATGGCAAACGACCCCATCAATCTCTACGACTATGAAGCCAGGGCCAAGCTAGCTTTGCCCCACGACAGTTGGGACTTTATCGATGCCGGCGCCATGGACGAGTTCACAACCAAGCGGAACCGTAGCGCGTTCGACCAACTGACGATCCGTCCCCGTTTCATGCGCAGCGTTGAAGAACGTAAGATCGCGACCACCATGCTCGGCACCGACATCAGCATGCCAGTGTTTGTCTGCCCCGCCGGCAGCCACGGCATTGCCCATCCCGACGCCGAAGTGGCCACCGCCAGGGCCGCGGGCCGTTCGAACACACTGATGATGCTCAGTACAGCCTCCAACAACAGTATGGAAGAGGTGGCTGAAGCCGCCACCGGACCCCTCTGGTTCCAGCTTTACCATCGGGGCGCCGCCCTCACAGAGATGCTGGTCCACCGGGCCGAGGCCGCGGGATTCAAGGCCATCGTCTTGACTGTAGACACACCGGTGCCAAGCCCCAAGGAGCGCGACCTGCATAATCAATTCGAGCGCAAGCTGGAGTTGGGCAATTTCCGTGACTCTGGTCTCTCGCGATCCGAGATCAGCGGCACTGACGACACCCCCGGCTGGGATGTCTCCCGGGCCGACCCAATCACCTGGAAAGACTTGGAATGGCTGCGGAGCCTAACCCCCCTGCCCCTGGTTCTAAAGGGTGTCCGGGTCGCCGAGGATGCCAAAATCGCAGCCGAAAGCGGTGTCGAAGGCATCTTGGTCTCCACCCACGGCGGACGCCAGTTGGACCAGACCATGAGCTCCGTTGAGATGGTCCCTGAGATCGTCGATGCGGTTAAGGGCAACTGCGAAGTTTACCTGGATTCTGGGGTACGCCGCGGCAGCGACGTGCTGAAAGCCCTAGCCTTGGGCGTCAAGGCCGTTGGCATCGGCCGGCCCCTGTTCTGGGGCCTGGCAACCGAAGGCGAGGACGGAGTCCACAACATCCTTGAACTGCTCCGGGAAGAAGTTGGACGGGTCATGGATTTCTGTGGCCAGAGCGACGTGGCCGACCTGGAGTCCGCGCTTATCAACATCCCCAACAACTGGGGGCCTGGCTCAAGCGCGCCGTAGATAACACCGTATCTAATTTTAGGCACAAAAAGGGGCAGGCCGACGGCGTCGGCCTGCCCCTTTCCACGTCTTGGTTGATGAGACTGAGGGACGCTACAGGCGGAGCAGCTCCAATCCGCTGTCTATCGCAGATTTCCATTCTGCGGTTGCCGATCAGTCCGCAGCCGCCCCAGCTACGGTGCCGGAGCGCACGCTCGCGAACAACTCGGACAGATAACCGTTGAAAACTGCCGCCTGTTCAAAATGGGCTGAATGGGCTGCTCCGGGCACGATCTCCATCCGGGAGCCGGGGATCACTTTTTGAACCTCAGCGATAACCTCAGGAGGGAAGATCGAGTCCTCTTTGCCCACAATCAACAGTGTCGGTATCTGCCAACCCGCGAAATCTTCGATCTGGGGGCCGTCCTCGCGGCGGAACCCCGAGATGACACCGTCTTCGCCCCGGGGCGGGTTCAGCCCTTGGACCTGTTGATAGAGGAAGGTGAGGGCCTGGTTGTCCTGGATGAAACTGGCCGACAACGACCGGGCCGGGCCTTCCGGAGCCGGGTTGGTGTTCTTTAGGGCAGCCAGGGTGCCCTCAGTGGCCACTCCGCCGGTTGTGTCGCCTAAGACCAGTCCCAGGGTGCGCTCCGGATGTGCCAGCGCAAATCCCAGGCAACTGAACCCTCCCATGGACTGGGCCACCAAGAAGGTCTTATCTATCTTGAGGTAGTCCAAGAGGGCGGTCAGGTCGTCGATGAAGTTTTCCCGTAGCGGGGTGCCGTGCTCGGCTATGGAGGCTCCCCAGCCGCGGTGGTCGAAGGTGATGCAGCGAAATTCTCCGGAAAATGCAGCCACCTGCTGCCACCAGCTCATATGGTTGCCGCCGCGTCCGTGGGCGAAGACTATCGCCGGGGCCGAATCGTCGCCATGGGACTCGTAATAAAGTTCTATTCCGTTGATCGGTGCTTTGGGCACGGTGGGCCTCCGTTCGATTTATTATTGTTGGACTTGGCGCCAAGTATACCTAAATCGAGGTACGCGTAGGCGATTCGACTCGCATGACCTCAGACCGGCCACTGCTGACGATTGTAGGCGGCTTCCCAGAACATGAATTCGTAGCGGCTGCTGGTCATGAAGGCTTGGCGCATGGCCTCAAGTTCCACCGGACCGGCGTCGTCAGCCATCTGGTCTACAAACCCGCGCCAGGCCTCAACGCTCCCCTCCAGCAATCCCTGGACGTAGAAGCTGGTCCATTGCCCGTAGAGCGGATGCTCCGACTGGCCGACTTCGTCCTTCAAAAGGTGGTAGGTCCACGGGCAGGGCAGCAACGCGGCGGCAGCGGGGCCAAGGCCGTGTAAGGACACGGTCTGCAACATATGATCGACGTAGGCGGTGTTGGCCGGCGACCGGACAGCGCTCTCAGCATCGGCGATCGTTAGCCCGGCCTCGGCAAATAACTTATGGTGCAGCGGCCGCTCTACCGGGGTCATTACCCGGTGGGCCAGGTCCTGAAAGGTCTGTGAGTTGGGGGCTTTGGCCAGGGCCATGGCAACGGTCCGCCCGAACCCCTCTAGGTACAGATAGTCCTGGGCCAGGTAGTACTGGAAGGTCTCCAAAGGCAGCGTTCCATCCTTGACCTCTTTTAGAAAAGGATGGTCAAAGATCTTTCGCCAGATAGGCTCGGCTTCAACCCTTAGTTGTTCGCTGAAACCGGGCATTACTGGCCCGCCCGGTCCAGTTCCTGCTGCCTCAGTTCCACCCGGCGTATCTTGCCGCTGACGGTCTTGGGCAATTCAGTCACGAATTCAACGACCCTGGGGTATTTGTAGGGGGCTGTGGCGTTCTTAACGTGGTCCTGCAGGCTGACCACCAGCTCATCTGAGGCCACGTAGTCTGGCGCCAGGATTACGAAGGCTTTGACGACGTCGCCCCGCACCGCGTCCGGACTGGCCACGACGGCCGATTCGGCGACAGCAGGGTGTTCGATCAACGCGCTTTCCACCTCGAAGGGA
>VFHG01000352.1 GCA_009392075.1 SAR202 cluster bacterium | reverse complement strand
AGTAGCGGGCGTCTTGTTGCTACGCAAATACAGCCGGCCAATCGTCCGGCAAGAATTTGCGTAGCATCAGCCGCTCTGTCGTGATCTCCAATGTCGATACTCCATCCGGGCCCCTTTGACAGACTACCCAAGGGGTTCTAGCATATCGTAGCCGCAGGATTAGCGGCAGATAGGAGACTAAAACATGGAAGCAACCTGTGTGACCCACGTTGGCGTGTGTGTCCGCGATATGGCCGAGTCCCTGAAATTCTACCGGGACGCTTTGGGAATGAAAGTCATCGGTGAGAAGATCACCGATATCACGGAGGGTGGCGCCCAAACGGCCCGCCTGGACAACTACGCTCAGGAACGCACCATCCGCCATTGGGTCAGCCTGGCTTACGGAGAGGGAGCGACTCCGACCCTGACATTGACCAGCCATCCGGGAGAGAAACCCGACGGCACGCCCATACTTCTTGACCAGGTGGGCATCAGCCACATATCGTTTGGCGTTGCCGATGTGGCAGGCCTGGCCGATGAATTGATCGTCAAGGGATACGAATTGGCCGGTCCCAGAGAGTCTTACACCGATTCCAACGGCGATATCAAAAGCATCTACGTTCGCGACCCGGATGGCATCTTGGTGCAGTTCAACAGGCCCTAGCAACTATAGACTTGGGTAGTAAAATCAAGATAGAAATTAGAAAGGAAAAGGAAGTTTTCAGATATGGTTAAGATGACCGGCGGCCAGGCGTTGGCCAAATCCCTATACCGGGAGGGCGTCCGGGTGATATTCGGTTTGCCCGGAGTACAGCTCTACCACATGATGGACGGCCTGTACGACGAGCCAGGCATCCGGTTCATTACCGTCCGCCATGAGCAGGCCACCGCCTATATGGCCGACGGCTACGCCCGTGCCAGTGGCGAGATCGGCACTGCGTTGATGGTTCCCGGTCCCGGACTTCTGAACGCATCGTCGGGCATCTCCACCGCCTACTCCGCATCCTCGCCGGTGCTGGTTGTTTGCGGTCAGATTGAGCGCGATGAGATCGGCGGCGACCGCGGCATGCTCCACGAGGTCAACGACCAACTGGACGCCATCGCCCCGGTCACCAAGTGGGCCAAGCGGATCATGAACCCAGCGGAAGTTCCGGAGATCGTCCACCAAGCATTTCATCACCTCAAGAACGGCCGCCCCCGCCCCGTGGAGATCGAGATACCCCCGGAAACCCTGGCGGAAGTAGCCGAGGTGGAACTGCTGGAGCCCGAGGCGCCCCGCCCGGCGGCCGCCAGCAAGGAACAGATCGAAGCCGCTGCTGAAGCCTTGGCCGGCGCGTCAAACCCCCTGATCTGGGCTGGAGGCGGAGTGATCACCGCCCAGGGCTCGGAAGTCCTCACCAAGCTGGCGGAATTCTTGCAGTCGCCCGTCGTCACCACGGCCGAGGGCAAGGGTGCGATCTCCGACCACCATCCCCTGGCCTTGGGCGCGCTGTGGCTGCGTAACGACACCATCGCCAGAAAAGAGCACGGCCACGACGTGATTCTGGCCGTGGGGACCAGGCTAGTTACCTCCCAATGGCTGGATGGCCAGCAGGTGATTCAGATCGATGTGGACCCGGAAGAGATTGGACGTCATTACGAGAACACTCTCAGGGTTGAAGGCGACGCCAAGCTGACCATGGAAGACTTGCTTACCGCCCTATCGGCCAAGACTCAGGCGAAAGCCGACCGGACCGCCGAGGTGGCCGCGCAGAAGGCACAGCGTAACGACGACATCATCAAAGTTGAGCCTCAGGGAGAGCTGATGGAAGCGGTTCGGAAGGCCATGCCCGAAGACAGCATCCTGATCTCAGGAATGACCCAGATGGGCTACTACAGCCGGGCTCACTACCCGGTTTACGAGCCCCGCACCTTCATAACATCGTCCTATTCAGGAAACTTGGGTTACGCCTACCCCACCGCCCTAGGCGCCAAGGTTGCCCAGCCGGACAAGGCCGTGGTCTGCATATCGGGAGACGGCGGTTTCATGTTCAATTCACAAGAGATGTCCACCGCCGTGGCCCACAACATCAACGTGGTAGTGGTTGTGTTCAACGACAATGCCTACGGAAACGTGAAGCGTGACCAGATGAACCAGTTTAACGGCCGGACCATTGGCGTTGAGCTGCACAACCCAGACTTCGTGAAGCTGGCGGAGGCCTACGGCGCCAAAGGCTTCGTGGCCAACGGACCGGCGGAGTTGGAATCCACCCTGAAGATGGCGCTGACGCTGGACGCTCCGGTGCTGATCGAAGTGCCGGTCGGCCCCATGCCCTCGCCGTTCTTCAAGCCGTCTTAGGGATTACCGAGCGACGCGAAAAACAAAAACCGTGACCTCGATTTTCGGGGTTGCGGTTTTTCGTTTGCCTGGCCTAATTGTGGTTCGTGGCTGGGCTGATTTAGCCTACAGGAAATGGGGATACGCGGTGACATGGCAGAACTTGACATGAATTTCATCAAGCCCTAGCCTTCAGACAACAGATGCCCCCATGGGGCTGTACCAAGGTGACCGATGACCACCACCGAAAAAGCAAAACTGATCGTCTTGGACCCCACTGCCGCGCCTCGGGAGATGGTGCAGGCCATGGCTCCCGTGCTGGAAGGTTTGGGCGGCCAGTCCGTGGGGTTCCTCTGGAACAGCAAGCCGAACGGAGATCTCCTCTTTGAGCGGTTGGAGAAGCTGCTGCGAGAGAAATACGAGATTGCAGGTGTGGTCTACAAGCGCAAGCCCACAGCCTCTCTACCGGCCACGGACGAAGTTATCGACGAACTGGTTGGTTCGGTACAGGCGGTGATTGTCGGACTGGCGGATTGAGGGTCATGCACGTCGTGGAGTATCCACGACGCGGTGGAACTGGAGAAGCGGGGCGTCCGCACCGTGGTGGTGGGCACCGACCGTTTCAAACGCCTGGGTGAGGTTGAGCGGCGTTCTCTGGGTATGCCGGAACTGCCCATGGCCATCGCGGAACACCCGCTGGGCGGGCTGCAAGCCGAGAATCTTCTGGCCAAGGCTGATGGGCTGCTGGACCAGGTGGTCGACGGTCTGACTGGAAGCCGTTAGGCGGCGCAATAGGCGAATGCCCGGTGGACCTTTTGGTCGGTACCGAAGTGGAAGCATTCGGCGGACATTCCCAGAGGGCCTTGGTAATAGAGCGTGATGCTGTTCACTCCTACCAGTGTCGTGACCAGTTCGAAGTGCAGGTCGAGAATCAGTTCCAACGCCTTGGCCCAGTAAGAGCGCACCGCGTCTTTTCCAATCGGAGAACCCGACGGTTCGTTCATCAACCGGACGATCGCAGACGGAGTCATCTCGAAGTTGTCGGTGTAATGCGAGACGATGCGGTTAAGGTCATGTTCGTTCCAAGATTAGATCCAGTCCGCTGCGAAATGCTCGGCAAATGCTTGGTCTATCATAGGTCTACCAACTCCTTGACTCTAGGTCTATTTTTCCCGTAGGCAATTATATTCTTAAGAACGCACTTCCAACGTGGCTTAAATTTTGGAGGCACCCATTGGCTGACCTAATCTCCGAACACTTGGAAATTGACGATGATTTTGAGGCAGTACAGGAACTCTATCTTGAACGAGGTTGGACTGACGGCTTGCCGGTCGTCCCGCCCACTCCTGAGCGTGTAGCTGCCATGTTGGCCGCGACTCCGCTGAGTCCCCAGGACATCATCGGCGAGATTCCGCCCATTTGGGGCTCGGCCACGGTGGAGAAATTGGCCGTGAATGCGGTGATGGCCGGGTGCCGTCCCGAGTACCTCCCGGTGGTTATAGCTGCAGTGGAGGCCATGTGCGACCCGGTGTTCAACCTCTACGCCATCCAGGCCACTACTCATCCCTGCGCCCCGCTGATCATCGTCAACGGGCCAATCTGCGACGACCTCGGCCTTCACAGCGGTTCCGGCGCCTACGGTCCGGGCTGGCAGCCCAACGGCACCATCGGCCGAGCGGTCAGGCTGGTGCAACTCAACGTCGGCGGCGCCCATCCTGGAGTGGGAGACATGTCCACTCAGGGCGCGCCATCCAAGTACACCTATTGCGTGGCGGAAAACGAGGAGGCCAATCCTTGGGAGCCCCTGCATATCGAGCGGGGGTTCCGCGCCGACCAGA
Organism: SAR202 cluster bacterium; assembly: GCA_009392075.1. The sequence continues at coordinate 4,202 of VFHG01000352.1, read as the reverse complement.
GCACGGTGACCGTGATGGCCGGTGAGCCGCCCCACAATATCAATGACCACTCGGGTAGCACCGCTGAGGCCATCCTGACCATCATCGCCGGAGCGATATCCATAACTGGGGCCAACAACGCCTACACCGGCGGCGAGACACTGCTGGCCCTAGGACCTGAGCATGCCGCTACCATCGCCGGCGACGGCCTCGGCAAACGGGAGATCAGGGAGTGGCTGCACCAGAATGCGCGAATCCCACTGGAACGGTACACGCACGAGACATTGATGGAACGGTTCCAGAGGATCCCTGACGGGCCGGTGCCAATGGTGGTGGACCCAGACCTGCTTATGATCATCGTTCTGGGGGGGCCCGGTAAGCACTCGTCCTGGGTGCCCACCTTCGGCGGCTCTACCCACTCTGCGACTAGAGAGATAAGGCGGGTGTAGCCACATCCTTCCGGCTATGTAGACGCCGAATACCGCCGAAGCAAAGATATCAGGTAACCGGCTTTGATTGACGCTTGGTTCTGAAGCATCTAAAATTTGTCTCAAAGTTGCTGTTGCAGGAGGGCGACCATGTCCAACAAGGGTTTCTCCCACATAGGACTCTCCACTCTGGACCTGGACAAGACCAGGGATTTCTATGAGAACATTCTCGGTTTCAGGGTCGTGCGCTGCGACATCATCAAGATCAAAGAGGGCGGCCACATCCGTCACATGTTTGTCGATGTGGGCCAGGACCAGATGATTGCGTTCATGGAGCCCAATAACGTCGATGCGATTCCCGCTAATTACGACGCCGGTATCAACGACGGTCTGGGCGTACCCGGACCTTTCTACCATTTCGCGTTCGAGGCCGGTTCGCTTAACGCCTTGGAAGCGAAGCGCATCGAGTTGATTGATAAAGGGCTAACAGTCACCGATGTGGTGGACCATGAGTGGGCCAAGTCCATCTACCTGAAGGACCCCAATGGTATCTCCCTTGAATTCTGCTTCCTTACTCGGGACGTCGGCAATGAAGACGACGTCACGATGCAGGAACGGGGTGAGGTCTCCATCGAGAAATGGCTCGGGGACAACTACATCAACGCCCGGGTCAGTTCCCTGGTCCAAGAGCCTGCTCTCGCTAACGACTAGGATCTCTCGGCAACTCCTGAAACCAGCCCCCGCCGTCAGCTGGGGGCTTTTTATTACCAAACCCTAGGTTTATCTGCAGTTTAGCAGCAGCGATGGACGGGAACTTTCTGGGCGCCACGGTGGTTGGCAGCTATCCTCAGCCCGATTGGCTGATCGACCGCGAAGCCCTGCCCCACGTCGTGTCCAGGGTGCGCCAGACCGCACTTTGGCGGGTAAGCGCCGAGTACCTGGAAACGGCCCAAGACGATGCCACACTGCTGGCGATCAGAAAGATGGAAATGGCGGGAGTGGAGGTGATCACTGACGGGGAGATCAGACGGGAGAGCTGCTCCAACCGCTTCGCTACCGCTCTGGATGGCGTGGACATAGAGAATCCCGGCGAGGTCACTGACAAAAAAAGAAAAACTATCGCCGAAGTGCTTAATTCGCCGTTCGGCAAGGGCGTCATGACCTTGATCCTCTTCACGGTTGGCTGCCTCACGCAATTCCAATCGCAGGGTCTGTTGCAGAACATCTCGGTTCAAACTCCGGACCAAATATTGGACTACTCAAGATCACCGTCTATTGGTGGATGTTGTTCGGTATGGTGCTTGGACTGATCGGCACCGTGAATGCGATGCAGGTAAATATATCCATCGTGCAGAGGAAAGGGAACTCCGAATCCTTGAAAATCGCCCGCCTCCAGAATGAACACAGTAAGTGGGTCTCGCCCTCATCCCTCGTGTTGACCGTCTACTTCATCGTTGTTTTGACCGTTGTTATCGCCTTTGTGTTTGGAGTAAATGAGTTCGCAAGGTTCGCCTATATGATCGTGTACATGGCCATCATCATTGTCTCGGCCCTAGGGCCTGCCTTCGGGGTGTTCCGGAATTTCGCGAAAAAAATCAGTGTTGTCAACGACGCTCTTATGGAGTTGAAGGAGTCTGACCGATCGGCGTGAGAGGCGCCATAGCAAAAGAAAAAGCCCAGGCTATTTACGGCCTGGGCTTTTTCTTTGTGGTTGGCTGTAGGAGGGGCCTATAGACCCATGGCGTAGCAGGCGCGGCGAGGGTCGGCGCCCGTGCTTAGGCTCCCGGTTTGCGGGTTTCGGACTGACACGGTGGCGCCGAGACCGCAGTTGGCGGTCCAGTCGATCTCGTGTCCCCTGGCCCTCAGCGCATCGGCCGTGCTCTCCGAGATTCCGGGTTCCAAGTCCAGCCGGCCGGGCAGATAATTGTGGGGGTAGAACGAATTTTCCACGCTCTGGCTGGCGAACCGAGGCGCTTCCACCGCTAACTGTGGGTCCATGCCAAAGACCAGCGTGTTCAAGATCAGTTGGACGTTGGCCTGGGCTTGATTATCGCCTCCGGGGCAGCCGATGGTCATAACCGTTTGGCCGTCTTTCCGGGCCATATAGTTGATCAGGGTGGTGCGAGGCCGCTTCCCCGGTTCCACCACGTTGGGGTGGCCTTCCTCGCAGTTGAACATCTCGATCCTGGTGCTCAGTGCGCAACCCAACTCCGGGAAGAACACCGACTTTACGAAGGCGCCGCCGCTGATGGTGCCGCAGACCATATTCCCCTGGTTATCAATCACCGACACATGGGTCGTGCCCTCGTGGTTTGAGGAATCGGATGCGCCGTTGCTGGACGCGGCCATGGCTTTTGCATTGGGGACGAATCCGTTGCCTTGGGAGAATTTCCAGGGGTCGCCGGGGGCCGCTTGCTGGAGCAGGGCTCGTTCCGGGTCGATCAGTCCGACACGTTCGGCGGCGTATTCCTTGGATAGCAGGCCGTCGATGGGGATCTCCGCATAATTGGGGTCGGCGTAATAGGCCTCTCGGTCTCCGAATACCAGCTTCAGCGCCTCGGTGACCGTGTGGATGTACTCGGGGCTGTTGTGGCCCATCGCTTTAAGGTCGAAGTGCTCCAGCAGATTCAGTGTCTGTTGGACCATGGGCGCCTGGGTCCAGGTGTCGTGGCCGAGGATCTCATGATCTTCAAAGGTGCTGGAAACCGGCTCGCCGAACAGGGCCTCGTAATTCGCCAGGTCCTCCATGGACAGGATACCGCCGACTTTGGTTGAAGAATCCACGATAGTCTTGGCGACTGATCCTTTGTAGAAAACGTCCCGCGCCCCTTGCAGTCCGGCCAGCCGGTCCTTGGAGCCGGCAGCATCTGACATGGCCTTCATGGTGTTGGCCAGGCCGGATTGGACCAGCAGGTCGCCGGGCTCTGGGACCTGTCTGTTGTCGTAGAACACGTCCCAGCCGCCAGGCGGGTAGTTGTCGAACTGCATGGCGGTGTTGGCGTTCGCCAAACGATTGAGCATGTATTCGTAGTGAGGAATACCGTTCTCGGCGTAATCGATGGCTGGAGCCAAGACCTCGTCGATGGTCATGCTGCCGTAGCGTTCCAACAAAGATATATACGCTGCGACGATCCCAGGGACGGTGAAGGAGAGATGGGCGTCTTTTCCCGGCCCAGTGGGTATGCGCTCGAACCCCTGCGATTTGTAGAAGTTTGCGGTGGCCTTGCCCGGCGCGACGCCCTGGCCACTGAGCGACAGTATCTCGTCGGTGGCGGAGTTGTAGAGCATGAAAACGCCCTCCGCCGCCAGGGAATACGATGCGATGGGCTCGATAACCGCGGCCGCGAAACCGGCGGCGGCAATGGCGTCGAAGGCGTTCCCGCCGTTCAAGAGCATCCTCATTCCGGCCATGGAAGTGAGATAGTGACCGCTGGAGATCACTCCCTTGGTCGACCGGACAACCGGACGGCCGGTGGCGGGAAGCGTGTAATCGCCTTGTTCCAGGTCGCGCATCGATTGCTCTTGGGCCATGATTGACTCCTGGTGGCTATTTTTGTGGTGGGAAAGTTGTCCAAGCAGCGCTTTTTTAGGCGTGCACTAGACGTGAATCCGAATATGTGGGCCAGTTGTGTGGTAGGAAAATGGTCGGGGTGAGAGGATTTGAACCTCCGGCCTCTGCGTCCCGAACGCAGCGCGCTACCCCTGCGCTACACCCCGACTTTCCCTGCTGCCTTCCCGCTTCCCAGCCGGAATTGGGCTCTGGGCAGGGCAGAACGTATTATACCGCAAGATAGA
>VFHG01000351.1 GCA_009392075.1 SAR202 cluster bacterium | reverse complement strand
GTCCCATTCCTGCAGGAGTTCATCGGAGAATGAGTAACCGTAGGTGTAGCTCTCGGAGTCGAACCGGCATCCCGGATAGCGGTTCCAGAACCAGGTACCGCCCACTCCGCTACCTTCCTCAAAGGACTTTGCCGTTAAGCCGAGTTGGCGCAGGCGATACAACGCATACAACCCGGTGACCCCAGCGCCGATGACGATCGCATCAAATCGTTCGATCTCTTCAGACGACCCGGCGCCGGCTGACTGTTCTACTTGTTGAGTGTTTACCATCGGTTGATCTGTTGCTCCTGTGAATGATTGAAGCTTTCGGGGTAAAAAGAGGGGAATGAGTCCCGATAAAACGAACGCATCTAGCCCTTGGTCAAAACCTGATAGGTTCTTAGATGCGGGATGCCAAGTGTATTCTACGCCTGGGATGCCTCAAAAACAAAACTTAATCTTGATCTACGTCGCTTGCGGCCGGATCACTGGCTGAGATGTTCCTGAGAGTGAGCGCGGTCTGCCGGAATGTCTCTGGGTGATTGCCGCTGGCGATGGAACCGAGATATTCGGCGGAAATTACAGGCTTATGGGCGGCGGGTCCTTCTACGGGGCTCAGGACGAGCGGTTCCGTGTTGTTACTTGTTTTGCAATGCCTTGTATACCCGGTCGGCGGTGATGGGGAGTTCGAAGAGACGGCAGCCTACGGCGTCGGCCACGGCGTTGGCGATGGCTGCGGCGGTGGCGTTGTTGGCAAGCTCGCCGATGGCTTTTGCCTGGTAGGGGCCGGTGCCCCCGCCGGTCTGGATCAGCACGGTCTCCAGGCGAGGGATGTCGGCCATGGTGGGTAGTTTATAGTCACCCATGTTCCCGTTCACAACCTGGCCGCCGTCGGTGACAAACTCCTCGGTGACGCCCAGTCCGAATCCGGTGATGACCCCGCCGTCGATCTGGCCTTGATGCGCCAGCGGATGGATGATGGTGCCCACATCGTGGGCTGTGACGATCCGCAGCACTTTGACCTGGCCGGTCTCGCTATCCACATGGACCTCGGCCACCTGAGCGCCAAAGTAGGTGATGTCATCCCGTTCCTCGGCGGTGTGCTCCACCGTCACGGTGAACGGCAATGTGACGCCATCGGCGATGGCCTGTTTGATCTGGGCGCAGGCTTTCATAACCGCCTGGCCCTCGGTGTAAGTAACCCGGCTGGCCCGGGGTCCCTCGTCGTAGGGCACGCTGTCGGTATCCCCAACCCGCACGCTGACCCGGTCGATGGATACTCCCATCTCGCTGGCCACCATCTGTTTCTCGATGGTATGGGTGCCGGTGCCGATGTCCACGGTGGGACTGATTACGGAGAAGGAACCGTCGGCCTCTGCAGTCAACACAGCCCCAGCCACTCCGCCGCCGATCTGACGGCCAAACAGGGCAACCCCCCGGCCGTGCCCTGGCCTGTTCTCTGGCTTGTCCCAACCGGCGGCGTCCAGGGCGGCATCCATGACTTCACGGATCTGCAAGAAGTCGATGGGCCGGCCCAGGCCGTCTTCCTCGCCGGTCAGCAGGATGTTGACCCGTCTGAAAACGGCTGGGTCCATGCCCAGTTCACGGGCCAGCAGGTCGGTATGGCACTCCAGGGCAAAGGTGTACTGGTGGGCACCGGGTGCGCGGAAGTAGCCGCCGGGCACGGTGTTGGTATAGACCTGCAGAAACTCGAAGGTTGCGTTGGGTATCCGGTAGGCGCCGCCCACGTAGTGGTGGGTCGAAAGGTAGGCCCTGGGCTTCAAGGCCCCATAGGCCCCGCTGTTATGGACGGTGCGGACCTCGCGGGCGGTGATCTGGCCGTCGCGCTTGATGCCCGATTTGATGGTGACGAAGGTGGGGTGGGTCGGGTTACTGGAGGTGAGTTCTTCCACAGAGCTCATGACGATCTTGACCGGCCTATCGGCCATCTTCGCCAGCAAATAAGCGATGGGCAGGTCGCGGGTGTCGCCCTTACCCCCGAAATCGCCCCCGATGGATGTCACGTTGACCTTGATGGTTTCTTCGTTCAAGCCCAGGGCTTCGGCCATCTGCCGCCGGGCCCGGAAGGGAGCCTTGCTGGAGCACCAAGCCTGTATCCGGCCGTCATCGTCGATGTCTATGACGCTAGTGAAAGGCTCGATGTAACCCTGATGACGGCTGGGGATAGAGAACGAGTGCTCCAAGACCACGTCGGCTTCTGCAAAACCCTTATCGAGGTCTCCTTTGGTCCAATAGAGCCTAGTCTGGCCGTTGTGAATGTCCGGCGCCAAGAATTCGGTGGGCGCTCCCACATAGGCTGCGATGTCGTCGTGGAGCAGAGGGGCATCGGTTTGCATGGCTTCCATTGGGTCAAAGACCGCCGGCAACACCTCGTAGTCGACGTCTATCAGCAGCAGCGCTTCGTCGGCGGCCTCTGGGGTCTCCGCCGCCACCGCCGCCACCCGGTCTCCGATGTAGCGGACCTTGTCCCAGCAAAGGACGGGAAGGTCCCGCAGAACCTTGCCCTGAAGGAAACCGCGGGCGTCATCTCCCGTGACGATGGCCTTTACACCGGGGACAGCCCAGGCTGCTGTGGTGTCGAATCCGCGGATTCGGGCGTGGGGGTGGGGACTTCGCAGTATCTTGCCGGTCAGCATGCCGGGCAAGATAACG
>VFHG01000350.1 GCA_009392075.1 SAR202 cluster bacterium | reverse complement strand
GCCATCTAACTGAGATGCATCTGCTCCGTTCTGTGAGTATGTTACCTTCAGGAGATCACACCACTTCCCCTCTCTCGGGTTTATTAACCCGTAATTGTGCCCGCCTTTATCGCTGACAATCTACAGTGGGCCTCAATTGGGTCGTGGGCGGGCCCGCATCTGCTCCTCTCCCGATCCCCCTTCTCGGGGGTTTTACCCCCCAATGTGTCCTATTATCGCTGAACGCCTACAGCTCTCAGACCGCCGATTTCTTCTGTGGTTAGATTTCGTCTCGCTTGACGTTCGAAAAATAGACTGGGTACAAAACGGCCCAATAGACAAGGCTATATAATTTCGGCCAACTACTCGTATCAAAGTAGCCGGCATTACATGAATAACGGTTTTGAAATATTAGTCAACGAGTTCCAAAAAATGGTATGAGTTCAACGAGGATCTGCCGGGTCATCTGGTATGTCAGGAGAATACATAGGACCATTTTCAAAACAGGAAGTCGCGAGCCTGATTACCATAGCCTACCGAATACGAAGTTACATGGCTTGAGGGATGACTCATGGCACAAAACAACAATGATGGGGCAGCCCCGCCAAATATAATCGCCCGGTCAAACGGAAAGGAGTCGGTAATCGCGACGGTCGCTACCGGACCAGCCCCGACAGGGCCATTTTCGTATGTAACCGGAATACCAAATACAGCATCCGACCTGGTTGGCCCTCCGCCCCAATATCTGTCCGTGGCCGCTTGGGCAGCTTGAACAGTCGTCACATTGGTCGGCGTGGCCGACCGGGGAAAAATAGCACTAGAAGACATCTCAGTAGATTTTGAAGTGGGCCCCGCTGGACCATCCAACGGCCTCGGCTTCGGGGTCAAAGAAACCGTCACCCTTCATGGGAATATATCTGAACAGGAGCGAGTCCGTCTTGAACGGGCATCTAATTTCTGCCCAGTAGGGCAAGCCCTCAACAAAGGCTCGATGAAGATCAAAGACGAGGTACAGTGGAGTGCGGGTAAATTGGTCCCGGCATCTTCTCACGAGTCACTTCACCCGTTGGCAGGCGAACTCATTGCCATCCCCTCGGGCACGGCACACGCCCAATATCTTCTGGACACCAAAGAGTACGACGAGACTGGAGCCATGGCTCACGAAGGGGAAGCTAAGGTCACCGTGAGATTTGTCAACTTAACCCGTTCCAGCGGTTCGATATTGCTGGCAGGGCACAGTTCACACGGATGGGTGCCAGGTCCCTTCCCTATGGCCCACAGCGGTTGGGCGGCATCAACCGTCGCGACCTTGAGCCAATTGCTGCCTCAAACCTCAGGCGGAATCAGCGTCGAACTGTTCATGGCACCCATACCCGGCGGCCGAAACGAGGCCCAGTCTCACGCCGCAGAAGGCGTGGTCGGCCGCAGGCCGGTGGTGCGCCGAATTACATTGCCGGGCACCCCACAGGAAACTCCTCTAGAGATGGTCCAGGCCGCCCTGCTCCGTGACCCGATATCGATCGCCTACAAACAGGGCGGCATCCTCCTAGAACACAATGTCGTGGCCGGATAGCTTGACCGCTTGACGAGTTAAGGCTGTCGTTATCGTGAAACGATGACCCCTTGAGGAAGATACCTGAGGCCCAACGGAGGGCCATACCAAAAACCCACCGCCAGTTAGAGCAATCGTTGGTTTACCATCAAATTGGACATACCTTCGCCTTGTTCGTGGCTTCCCACGCATCTAAATTGCAGACCGAAGCAAAATCTTAGGAGTGGAATCATGTCTTGGATCGAAGAAGCCAGAAATGACCTGCCGCCGGTGATTTCTGTAATGTCTATCAATCAGCGGGCCATGGAAGCTGTGCAGGGGATGAACGCCGGTGTTACTTTTGGATCCTCGGCTCTGACCAGGGTGCAAGAAGAATGCATCGCCGCCGCTGTGTCCGCTACCAATCATTGCCGGTTTTGAACCATGTCCCACGGAGGGTTCCTCCGTCAGCATTCCGACGACCCCGAATTATCCAGCCACATTATGCACGATTACACCCAGGCAGACCTGGACGAACAGACCCGCGGTATGTTGGATTTCGCGGTTAAATTGACCAAGAACCCATCGGGCAGCAAGAAGGCGGACGTCGAACGGTTGCGCGACCTCGGACTGAACGACCAGCAGATTCTGTCCACGGTCTTGATCACCTGCTGTTTCAACTTCATGACCCGGCTGGCAGACGGTCTGGGCGTGGAGGTTCAGGAAGACCGGTTCGAAGACGCCAAACGGTGGATGTCCGCCGACGTCCAAGCCATGTCTTGGCTGATGGACCGCAAAGAGAAGTAGGCGTGGCGGATACCCCACACTGACGAAGTAAATTCCGTCCGTTACAAGGCCGCCTGTCGTATCGCGTTTTCGGGGCAATCCCTGGTGGCTATCTTCCAGAGGCGCAACGACCTTCTGGACCGCCTGAGGCGTTCTTGGATGAAAACTAGTTCGTCCTCCGATAGTTCTCCCGCCCAACCGGGTATCAAAAGGCGTTCATCTCCTGATGACGGCGGAGTGTCAATCAGCTCGACCTTTTCGATGCTAGTGACCCACAGCTCGACCTCCTCAACCGCAGTCCCGTCATCCCGATGCCATATTTGGCGAACAGGGGCTTGAGGGCGACAAAGCTCTAAGAAACCGGGTGAAATCCGCAGGGCACCAATTGAAAAAACAGTTCTCTTAAACACTTGCAAACGAGACCGATATGGCCTTCAGGGGTCTCACCGAGGTCATGCATTTACCTGATGGTGGACGCCTCAATGTTTCACCGGCGGTACTCGTCGCCGCAGTCACCAATCGCCTGGTACAAGTCCCGCGACCGGCTCAACACCGACTCGATCTCGTCCAGGTCCTCCGGATCGAGCTCAAAACCGAACACCTGGGCGTTGTCTTCCAGGTGTTCGGCCACTCCCAGCCTGACCCCAACGATCACCCCGGCAACGGAAGGGCGATCCATGATGTAGCGCATGGCCACGTCGGCAATACTGACTTGGTGCCGGTCGGCGATGCCCTTCAGACCAAGGAGCAGTTCTTGGAGCAGGTCCCAGCCGCCCCAGGCGTCCACCATTTGCTTGTACTTGCTCAAGCTAGCAGTAGTCAAAGCCGCGCGGCCCGGCTCAGGCTGACCCAGATACCTGTCTGACAGCAGTCCCCCGGCCAGCGTGCCGTATGCCAGAAGGTGGATGCCCTGGTTCTGGCAGTACTGTGCCATCTTTATCTCCGGCCTGCGGTCGATTAAGGAGTACTGCACCTGGTTGGAAACTACTTGGTGGCCCTCATCGACGATCTTCTGAAGGTGCTGTGTATCGAAGTTGGTCAGCCCTAGGTGCCTGACCTTGCCTTCATCCAGCAGTTTGCCCAGATGGCCCATCGCTTCCAGGTAACGCTCATCACCATAGTCCCACCAGTGGAACTGGAGGAGGTCTAAGGACTCAACGTCCATCCTGCGCAAGGATTTGTCGATGTTCTCCTCCACCCAGCTTCGGTCCATGGGTCCGGGATTCGGGACCCACTTGGTGAAGGCTTGGATGCCCGCCGTTGCATCGGACCCCCGGCGATCTGCAAGCCGCCGCCGGAACTCGCCGATGAAGTCTTCGGCGGGGCCATAGTGATCGGCTAGGTCCCAGGTGGTGAACCCTGCGTCTAGATAAGAGAACATGCTCTCAACAGCCTTCTCGGGATCGATATGGCCGTGGGCACCCGACACCTGCCACATGCCGTTAAGG
>VFHG01000349.1 GCA_009392075.1 SAR202 cluster bacterium | reverse complement strand
ACTGCATGTGACTGGCCACGTTTACAGTTACACCCTGGCGATGGCCCTCGGTTCGATCGGGTTAGGAATCTTCGTATGGTTGAGGGTGGTGTAGATGTCCGCTTTCTCCATAGGTAACTTTTCCTCCGACCGGCCAACGATCGGTGGCAATTCATGAACGATTTCGATCAGATAGCCATGCTGCTCCTGATCATCGTGCCGTTAGCCGGATCGCTGGCCATGATGTTCATGCCAGGAAATGAGGCCAAAGAGACATGGTACTTCGCCATATTTATCTCTGGCTTATCCCTATTCCTTGCCCTAATCGTCTTCGCCGGTTACGACTATGACCAAGGAGGTTTCCAATACCTAAGTAGCTACGAATGGCTGCCCGGTCCACTTGATATCAAACTCTCTCTAGGTATTGATGGCATCTCCGCCCCGATGGTTCTGCTGAATGGCATCGTCCTATTCGGTGGGGTGTTGATCTCCCAGACAATAACGCACCGCCCCCGCGATTTCTTCGTGCTGCTGTTTGCCCTAGCCGCCGGGGTCTACGGTGTCTTCGTCGCCCGCGACCTGTTCTTCCTGTTCTTCTTCTACGAATTGGCCGTTCTGCCGATGTACCTGCTGATTGGGGTCTGGGGCAGCAGCACCGATTTCGGGACCTTCCTACGCACTAAAGAATACGGAGCCATGAAACTGCTGTTGTTCTTGGTGGCCGGCAGCATCTTTGTTTGGATCGGTATTCTAGCCCTTTATGTTGAAAGTTCAAACATCGGCTCTGGGACGTACTCCCTTGAGGGCTTGGCGCGATTGTCCGAATCCGGCGCTTTCGATAGCGAATTCCAGACTTGGGTGTTTCCCCTGTTCATGGTGGGATTTGGCGTGCTGGCCGGTCTATGGCCGTTCCATACCTGGTCTCCCGACGGCCACGTAGCGGCTCCCACCGCGGTGAGCATGCTCCACGCGGGCGTGCTGATGAAACTTGGCGCCTACGGCATAATCCGGGTCGGGATGTTCCTGCTGCCCGAAGGCGCGGACAACTGGATGCCGGTGTTGATCACTTTGGGCACGATCAACGTCCTCTACGGCGCCGTCTCGGCAATGTCGCAGAACGACTTGAAGTACATAATCGGGTATTCCAGCGTCAGTCATATGGGCTACGTGCTCATGGGCATCGCCACGCTCGATAATATCGGTGTGGGCGGCGCCGTTTTGCAGATGTTCTCCCACGGGATAATGACAGCCCTGATGTTCCTTCTTGTCGGGGCCATCTACGAACGCACCCACACCCGCGACATCAGCGTTCTCAACGGTTTGGCCAGCCGGATGGTCGTTAACAGCTTCTTCTTCGCCATCGCCGGTCTGGCGTCTTTGGGCTTGCCAGGATTGAGCGGGTTCATAGCTGAATTTATGGTATTTACCGGGGCGTTCCGTACCTACTTGCCTTTGGCCATCTTGGCCGTCATCGGGGCGGCGTTAACGGCGATCTATATATTGCGTCTATTGGCGCGGACGTTCATGGGCGAACCTGACGAGCAATGGGCCGGTCTCACTGACGCCAGCCCGGTCGAGATGTCTGTGGGCGCCGCGTTCGTCGGGATTCTCATCTTTGTTGGAGTCTGGCCGGACCCCTTGCTGCGTGTCATCAACGTGGGCGTCTCGACGATTCCGGGAGTGTAGCGGGCAGTGACTTCTCTGACCGAAAATCTTGACCTGCTGACACCCGAGTTCGCTCTGGCGGGCTTGGCGTTCCTGGTTTTTGCGGTTGACCTGTTTTTGCCAGAAGGAAAGAAGGGCTATCTAGCTTGGATTTCTATAGCCGGGCTCATCGCCTTGATTGTGGTATCCCTGGTCATGCTGTGGGACGAAGATGAGACACTGTACGACGGCCTACTGGCAGTGGACGCCTTCGCCCTCTTCTTCAAGGTCTTTTTCATGGGGATGGGCGTGTTCATCATTCTCAGTTCCGTAGACTTTGTGGAGCGCCGGCTCAAACACCAAGGCGAGTTCTACGGCCTGTTGTTATTCTCGATCCTGGGCATGAATGTGATGGCCCAGTCCCGTGAATTACTGACCGCCTACATCGCTTTGGAACTGCTCAGCTTCAGTCTCTATGTGCTGGCCGCTTACGCCAAGGACACGGCCGTATCCAACGAGAGTGCTCTGAAATACATCATCGTCGGCGCTGTGTCGTCGGCCATCCTGCTCTACGGCGTGAGCATGGTCTACAGCACCATTGGCGTGACCAAGTTCGAGGCCATAGCTGTGGGCCTGGAACTTTCCACGGAGGTTTCCCCGGCTCTCTGGGTTGGTGTCGGACTGATCCTGGTGGGGTTGATGTTCAAGGTCTCCGCCGTGCCATTCCATATGTGGGCCCCGGACGTTTACGAAGGCGCCCCATACCCGGTGACGGCCTACTTGGCCATCGGCTCCAAGGCCGCGGCGTTCGCATTGATACTCCGCCTAGTTGGAGAAGGGTTCGTTCCCGCAGCCGAACGTTGGGAGCAATGGCAGGTGGTATTTGCGGTACTGGCTACGGTCACTATGCTGGTCGGCAACCTGGTTGCGCTGGCGCAAAAGAACCTGAAACGCTTGATGGCTTATTCCAGTATCGGGCACGCTGGATTCCTCCTGGCCGGGATAACGGCTATGTCGTTCGATAGTTCGTTGCCGTCGAACGGTGTGATGTTCTATCTGGTTGGATACTCCATCACCAACCTAGTGGTCTTTGCCGCCATCATTTCGTTCTTCAACATGACGGGCAAAGAGATGATTGCCGATCTGGGCGGATTGGCGGACCATCAGCCTTTCCTCGCCGCGTGCCTCGCCATGGGCTTGTTCTCGCTGGCTGGGCTGCCCATATTTGCCGGTTTCACCATGAAGTTCTATCTGTTCACGGCTGTGGCATCCGAAGGCTATCTTTGGTTGGCCGCGGTGGCGATCTTCGCCAGCCTAATCTCCTTGTACTACTACCTTCAGATCCTCCGGCAAGTCTACATCGAGCCTGCTCCCACCGAAAACGGCGTCGCCATGATTGAAGTGCATCCTGACTTGACCAAACCCCCGTCGCTGTCGCTGCTGGCGGTACTCGCTTCCGGCGTCGGCGCCATCATCTGGCTGGGTGTCTACCCCAAGCCGCTGATCGATGCGATCGAGGCTGCCAGCCGAGCTCTGTTGAACTAGGCGTGGTGTTTTGTGAATCGCTCCCGTGACTGCCTGCGATTGATCGATGCGCCCTGATATAATGGCCGCTCTTCCGGAGGACCGATCCTCCGAGCTTGATATCTCCGAAAATAAGGCAAACGATAGATGATAATCTCAGTGATTGGCAGCAGCAATCCGGCAACAAGGGAACACGTGGAATTGGCAGAAGAGGTCGGCCGGGAATTGGCCCGCCGGGACATCATGGTCGTTTGCGGAGGACTGAGCGGAATCATGGAAGCCGTCTGCCGGGGGGCCAAGTCTGAGGGCGGGACCACCATCGGAATCCTGCCGGGCCGGGCCGCCGCAGAAGCAAATAGCTACGTGGACATACCCATCGTCACCAGCATGGGCTACTCCCGGAATGTGATTGTGGTACATACCGGTGAGGCGGTTATCGCCGTCGGCGGGGCCTTTGGGACCCTGTCTGAGATTGGGCATGCCCTTAGCGACGGAATCCCGGTGGTCGGTCTGAAGACTTGGCCGCTGACGACCAATGGCGACGGCGTCGACATCAGCGGGTCCATCATCCTAGCCGAAAGTCCTGCGGATGCTGTG
>VFHG01000348.1 GCA_009392075.1 SAR202 cluster bacterium | reverse complement strand
TTCCGAGCAGCAAGTAGAAGATCACCAGCACAATCACCAATTGGGTGGAACTCAGGTCCATCCCGATGATCCACTGGGAGATGTCATGGGAGATTCCCAACCGGGCGAAGGCGAAACTGAGCGTGAACGCTGCGACCACGATCAGCATGATCATCGAAGATGTCCTGACGGTGGACAAGATCGCGTCTTTAATCATGTTGAAGTTGATCGCCATGGACTGATGCAGCGCTCCTTCGACGTCGGGATAGCGCTCTTGCAGATTTGCGATGGTGCCCGTCTGCGAGCCGGAGCTTTGCAACTTCTTCAGAAGCCCAGCCATGATTGCGGGGCCTGAGTTGTTGATCAACGCCAACACCAAAGCCCCGGTCACACCGAAGGCTGCTGCCTCAGTGGGCGTGGCCCAGCCTGCGTAGATGGACCCCAAAACCACCATGATTATGATCACGACGGGAATCATGGAGAAAAGGCCGATGAACTTGAGGCGCCAACTGGCGCCGGGTTCTTTAGGCGCTATTGACGGAAACAGGATTGCTGCGCCGACGATCATTAGCATCATCATGGCGGCCAGCAAGAAACCGGGAATGAATCCCGCTAGATATAGCCGTCCAATGGATTCTTCGACCAGCACGCCGTATACGATCAGTCCGATGCTCGGAGGAATCAATATGCCCAGGGTCCCGCCAGCGGCCAGAGAGCCAATCACCAGCCTTTCGCTGTAACCCCGGGACCGGAAGGTCGGCAGGGAGACCCGGCTGATAGTGGCCGACGTGGCCACGCTGGAGCCGGAGCAGGCGGCGAAGATGGCGCAGGAGGCGATATTCGTGTGAATCAGCCCGCCGGGAAGGAAGGATATCCAGCGGGAAACCGCGCCGTACATCCTCTCACCCATTCCGCTCCGTAGCATCAACTCCCCCATCAGGAGGAAGAGCGGGACTGCGATCAAGATAAAGTTGGTGTTTGTCTCCCAAGCCTTGTTTCCCATGATGTTCCACAGGGGAGCATCGGAGAAGGCGTACATCAAGATCAGCGACAAAACACCCAGAGCGCCGGCTACGTAAACGCCGATCAAGAAGAAGCCGCCCATCATTAGGAATGCTGAGGTTATTGCCATGTGTTTCGGTCCTCCTAACCTTTCGGCGCCGGCAGCGATGCCGGCCGGACTACGATTTTGGTTTGAAAGCCGTTAACTTCCGTCTAGCCAGGCAAGATTGGCCCATCGGAAGCGTGATTCTCTACTAGACTCCGGAAGTTTGCTCTTCGGTCAGAACTGGGTCGCGATTCGTGCCGGTAACCACCGTGCGGTAACTTTCGGTGCCACCTTGTTTGCGGTGCACTACCGGAAGGATTGCTTCGCCGACCTTGTCAATCATCATGTGGATGGCCGTGAAAGCCAGCATGCTGAACCCGACGGCTACGAATAACTGGGGTACCCAAAGAGGGACCAAGGGATAGGTGTTGGTAACCGCGCCAATCTCATGGGACTTCATCACCATGACCCAAGTTTTCCAAGAGGTGATGCCAATGAAGAAGACGATCGAAGCCAAGGCGGCTTGGTCGGCCCACCAACGGACTCTGGTGGACATGAACGGCAACAGTACATCGATGCGGACGTGGGAGCCGGTACGCAAAGCGTATGAGAATGCCCACGTAGAGGCCATGGCCATCGTGAACCCACTCATCAGGTCCATGCCGGGCGCCATGACAACATCGAATTTTCTGGCGATCACTTGATAGGTGATAAAAAGCGCCAGTAACAGGAACATCGTTCCGCAGAGGTAACCCATGCCGAGGTAGATTCGGTCAAGAGCCCTGGTGACGGCCCGCATCCCCGTGAGAAGCGTTAGTGCTGAAGACCGGCCTTCAAGCACCCGTTCTACGTGCTGGTCTGCTGCGGCTGTTTCCGTAGATGCTACTTCGCTCAAGAGGTTTCCTCCCTGCTCGGTACTTTGACGCTTCGCGTTGGACCCACCAGATTTTGCTGGTGTCGAATCCAAGCGGCTTCCTAGATTTTCGTTGATCGCCGGGATTGGCTACCATTCCGAGGACGGTTCAATCCTGCATTGTTCTGGGCACGTCTAGAACCCGAACGTGCGCCGAACATCAGAACAATTTCCGGACGATTCACCCACGTTTGGACACTCGAGCCGTTTGTTTCGTTCGGTTTGCGTCTAACCTAGACTCAAATCCCCTAGGTTAGACCACGGCCCGATGAATAATAAACAATAGGCACGAAGCCGTCAATAGGTTTTATCACGATTTGGAATTATATATATTTATCGAATAAAGAATATTACTCCATTGCTTATGTGTTTGCGGACCGGAACTATAAATCGGAGGGAATTTAGCGGTTCTTAGTCCAGCGCTCGGACTCGTCGGAATAACACCAGTTGTAGCAGCGCCAGAGCCAAACTGATCGCCGCAATCACCGTGTAGGCGCCACCTGGGCTCCAGATGTGAATGAGGTAGCTGATCGCCATAGTAGCCAGCGGCGTCAGCCCGTTATCCAGCATGTAGATGCTCATCACCCGCCCTCTTAGGGCGTCGGGGACTATGGTCTGAATCAGAGTGTTGTTTCCAACCCGGAATATGTACTGGGAAAATCCCAGGCCGACCAAAGCGGCCATGGATGAGTAATACCAAGTTGACTGGGCGAACAATAGGATGAAGAAACAACCGCCGATCAATCCCATCAGGGTCATTGGACCGCGTCGGAATATGTAACCCCGACCGGCGATGATGATTGCGGCTACTATTCCTCCCGCGCCCACAGCGGCAGCTAGTATGCCTCCGGCATCGGCGCCGCGGCCCAACACTTCAGTTGTGAAAACGGGCAGCACGAACACCACAGGCTGAAACACCAAGTTGGGGATGAACGCCATCACGATCAATTGCAAGATGGTCCGTTCTTTCGCCACATAGGCGAGGCCCTCTTTCATACTGGACAGTAAAGAAGCGTTGGTGGCCGGCCGTTCTTCCCGGTAGGGCAGCTTCATGGGCAGGTAAATCAACACGATGATTACGTAAAACCCTGCCTCGATAAAGAAGTTCCAGTTGAAGCCCAAGGTGGCTATCAGCAACCCGCCGATGGCTGGCCCGACGATACGCATGCTGGGGTGGGCCATCCCATTGAGGGCAAGCGCTTTGCCCAGGTCCCGCATGGGCACGGTGTTGGGGACCATCGTCTGTCTGATCGGCTGGACGATTGAATGTGCGATTCCCGAGACTCCCATATATATGAAAGCGTGCCACCATTGCAGAAAGCCAGTCACCGGTTGAACGTCCAGGTCGGTGGCCAGGACCATTAAGGCGAATATCACCGCCGAGATAGCCATATAGACCTGGGTGACCATGACCAGTTTTCGGCGGTCTACCCGGTCAGCCAGGACTCCAGCCCAAGGCCCAATGAGGAGGACAGGTAACGTGCGAATGCCGACGGCGGTGCCGGTTAAGAACGCGTTGCCATCGGTCAACTGCAAAACCAGCCAACCCACGGTTAGTATCTGGATCCATTGGGCGCCAACGGTGAAGAAATTTCCGATCCACAGGTACCGGAAATCCTTGTACTGAGAGATTATCCAGAAGTTGCCTCGCCTGCGGGCCGACGGGTCGTTTCCCGTTGGCAGAACGACTCTATGTGCCATGCACCATCCGGCCTACGGGCCCACCTGATGAGTCGATCGACGAAAGGGTAATTTCGAAAAACAAATGAGATATTGGTAGCTGTTTGATATTGTCTAAAGACATTGGAGCAAGCATATC
>VFHG01000347.1 GCA_009392075.1 SAR202 cluster bacterium | reverse complement strand
CGCGGTAGGGCTGCCACTAGATCAGCGCGGTCCGGCAACCTGCCTACAACCAACCGGCGGAAGAAGACAAATAAGTTCTACCTAGCGGCCTCCCTGTTGATCGCCGTTCTGGTCATCGCCAGCTTCGCTTTCGCCAGCTTCAGCGGCGGTCGTGGCAGCTCCGATATTGGAAGCGCCCAATCGTACGTTGATGGAGTGGGAACCGAGGTCCCGATCCTCACCGCCGACCACATCGACGAAGGGAGTTTAGCCACCTACAACAGCCAGCCTCCCACTTCCGGAGACCACTGGCTAACACCCGCCGAATGCGGGTTCTATGAAGAGGGTTTGCCCGATGAACGGGTGGTTCACAACATGGAGCACGGCAATATCGTAGTGAGTTACAATTTACCGCTGGAGTCCGATGTCTCGGCCCTTCGCGACGCAATCGGCAGCATCGGCTTAGCCAATGTTTGGGGTGTCACCCGCGCCTACGAAGGGATACCCACAGGGCAGATCGGCCTCAGCGCTTGGGGCGTTGTCGACACCTTCTTGGGAGTCGACCGGGACCGAATCGAACGGTTTTTCAAGGCCTATTCCGGCGCCCTCGGACCGGAGCTAATTCCATGTTAGGCAGTGTTTGGGAGCTCCTTTAGCCGATGTACCAAGCCCGTATCTACATTACCCTTAAGACCACGGTGAACGACCCTCAGGGCGTCACTGTGCTGTCCAGCCTCCATCGCCTCGGCTTCAAAAACGCCGGCGACGTGAGGGTCGGCAAATACCTGCTGGTCAATGTCGACGAGACCGACCGCGCCAAAGCCGAGAGCTCCGTGACCGAGATGTGCCATAAGCTGTTGGCCAACCCAGTCATCGAAGAATTTCGATTCGAACTGGAAGAGACTACCGCTCCCTAGTTCCGGGCGTACCCGCACTTGATTGGGGAGGAATTCGCTATGACCACTGCTAGCAACTATATCTACGTCTACGCCGGCGCCGAAAAAGCGGCATCTACCCCTTGTCGCCGGGCGCCAACCAATGGGAGGAATTGACCAACGGGCTGCCGGCAGACCCTTCGGTGGCCGGCATCGTGATTCACCCGAACGACCCTGAAGTGATTTGCACCGGGACCCAGGACGGCCCCTACCGCAGCGCCAACCGGGGCAACAGTTGGGAACGGCTGGACTACCCGAAGACTGGCGCTCCGCCATGAACCTTCATGTTCCGGCCCGGAGACCCGAGCGTCATGTACCTGGGCACCGCTCTCGGAGAGATCTACCGTAGCACCAACGGCGGCGCTCCCTCTCCTTCGTAACACCATCCCCAGAGCAGCCTGGCGCCCTGTGCCTCTGCATAATGGGGCAGTTCTTGGGCGATGCGGGTCTTGCCGATGCCGGACTCACCGGCCAATAACACAATCTGGCCGCGGCCAGCAGCGACTTCATCTCCCGAGAACGCCCCACGAATGCGCGGCCTTTCGGTTGCGCTGGCGGGGTGAGGTTAGACTGAGATTCGGTCAAGACCCTGTAACTTCCTCATCCGATCACTGTTCCGGTATTTTAGCCGACTTAGTGGGCCAGATGCTTGGATGTTAGAGGCCCTAAATCCCCAACTGCCGGGCCAGATCAGGGAAGCTGTCAACGATGATGTCATGGTGCGGATTGGGGTCCGGGTCGGGAGGGCCGGCCGCGCCCCATTCGTCTGGGCGGCGCACGAAGGCTGTGTTGAACCCGGCATTCTTGGCCGCGTCCAAGTCGAAGTTGTGGCAGGCGACCATGCAGATTTCGCCAGGTTCCAATTGCAACCACTTGGCGGCGGTCAGGTAGGCTTCGGGCAGAGTTTTATACTTCCCGATGCCTTCGCAAGAAAGTACGGCATCCCAATTAAGTCCGTTCTTTTTGGCCGTATCGATAATCATTTTGAAGCTGAGGATGGTGAAAGAGGCACAGATATACTTCTCCCTCAATCTAGGTAGAACGGCAGGGAAGTCCGGCCATACTTGGAGGTTATGGGCAGTCGTGTATGCGATGTCATGGCGGTCTTCTTCAGTGAATGCATCCAAGCCGTTTTCGGCTATAACCGCGTCCAATGCCATGCGGTGAGAACCGTCGTGGTTGTGGTCTGGGGGCGCCTCTTTGCCCATATTCACCGACAGGCCCAGAGACCGGCGGCGCAGCTCGTTGGCGATGGCCGGCCAGTCCTTTTCCAGCCCATGCTTGGCCCCGGCCTTGGCCAACGCGTTGCTGAAGCCGGTATGCCAATCAAGAATGGTGCCGCCGGTATCGAAGGTTAAGGCTTTAACATCGTCAAGACTCATCGCTAGCTTCTCCCGCAGCGTTCTTTGATCAGGCCCGCGGATAGTTTAGCGGTAGCGTATCGGTGGATCAAAAATCCCTCAGGCCGGTTAGCGTCGGGCCTGAGGGATCTGGTCGCTCGTTTGTGCCTGACAGGGGGACTAGTCCTCCCCGTGGCCGCCTTCGATATCGGCCGTGGCCTCCGGAGTTTCTTGGGGGATCGGCTTGCCGGTCGCCGTGTCCACCTCGAAGGAACCGGGCAGTTCCAGGTCCTTGGCGATCTCACGCACGGCAGGGATGACCTCTTCGCCCATGAGTCTCAGGCTGCGCATCGCGTCATCGTGGGTCATGGCGCCGTCGCCGTCCCAGAAGAATACGCTGCCCGGCCGGAGGTATTCCAGCACGTGGCGAATCTTGGGAATCACCGTTTTCGGCGTCCCGGTGATGATGGTGTAGTCCTCGATCTGCCGCTCGTAGGGCCGGCCAAGGACACCGCCCGCTCCGCCCCGGGCCGTGGTGGCTACAGCTTGGGTTGGCAGCACCCGGCGGCGGGAAGACAATCCTGGCAGTGCGAGCAGGGCCGGGTTGGTGGTCCCTTCATTGCCGGCCAAGAACGGGTTGCTGGGGCCTTGGATGTACTTCCGGGCGGTCTCCTCGGCCAATTCTTCGGTCTCGTCCACGTGGACCTTCCAAAGATAGCCAAGGTTCTGAGGGCCGGACTCATATCCCTGCTCGGCGGCGGTGTCGTGGTAGAGCTGGAACGCCTGCCTGGTGGGCTCCATCTCGGTTGACAACATGATGTAAGGGATGCGCTGCTCAGCGGCCCACATCAGAGAATCGCGGCTGACCACGCCGGGCAGCCATATTTGGGGATGGGGCTTCTGGTAGGGGCGCACCCAGGGATTAACGTGGCGGTACTGGTAGTGTTTGCCCTCCCAGCGGAAGGGGCCGGGCTCGCTCCAAGCCTTGACGATGAACTCGTGGGCCTCTTTGAACCGCTCCCAGTTGTAGGGCGGCGGTGAGTTGTGGGCCACGCTCTCGCGTCCGGTCCCCCGCACCCAACCTGAGACCAGGCGGCCGCGGGAGATCAAGTCGATCATTGCAAGCTGCTCGACCAGCCAGAGAGGGTCGTCCCAGATGGGGAGGATATTGCCCATGAGGACGATCTTGGCCTTCTTGGTGATGCGCGCCAGGATGGATGCTTCGACGTTCATCGCACCGCCCATGCAGAACGGTGTGCTGTGGTGCTCGTTCAGCATCAGGCCATCGAATCCCATCTCCTCGGCGTAGATCTTTTCATCCAGATAGCGGTTGTACAGGTGGGCCCCCAGTTCCGGGTTGTATACCTCATTGCTGAGGGTCAGGTCTTTGATGGGCGTGCCCGTTGCGCCGAAGAATCCCGCCTCGGGGTCCTGGTAGGGCCGTTCAGTGAAGTAGCCGATAAACATAGAGCTCTTCCTTCGATTTTACTTGCGGTCTTACTTGAATCGCGTTGATGTTTTGGATTAGACCGAGGGACATGGGCAG
>VFHG01000346.1 GCA_009392075.1 SAR202 cluster bacterium | reverse complement strand
CAGCGGTGATTTTCCGGTCTGATCAAGGGTGATATCGAGGGCGGAGCGGCACGACCGCATGCACTTACGAAGCATGGCGATTCGACGTGTTGCCGAATGCGCAGCGGACCGCGATTCGGTACGAGGTCCAGTGGCTAACCAAGGTCCTCAGGGTACCCCCGCCGTAAAGATTCAGATTGTCTTTGGAGCCAAATACTGGTATGATTTTATAGTTGATTGTCGTTCCAAAGAGGCCGATTACAACGAAGATTCTCAAGCCGTAGGGTTTCGGTAAGACAACGTTAAATAGCCCTCCGGTAGACCCCCTCAAAGTTTTCCGGTGAATCCCCAGCACATTGGCGCACATTTACGAAATCTGAAGACTGACTGAAGGTGGAGGTATCTGAGTGACGACCGAACTAAGCCCTTCGATATCGGAAGCTCTAACGCGTTTTGTGGCGGCGAAGAAATCCGCCAAGACTGCCCAGCAAAGTCATCAGGAATTAGGCCGTTTCGTGGCCTGGGTCGGCCGGGAACGGAAGGTCTCCGAACTCTCCCCCTCTGAAGTTGCAGAATATGCTAAGCAGATCGGTCTAGGCGGATCAGAGTCCGTGCACCGGTTGAGCCCCGTCAAGGTCTTCCTCGCCTATTGGAAAGACCAGGGATGGATTCAAAATGGACTAGCATCCCACCTTCGGGTGCCCCGCACCCGCCGCACCACACCAGCAGCGGGAAAGACCACTTCCCGCACCAATGGCCGGTCCACTTTCACCGGTTCCCAACTCAGCCAAGAAGGCTATGACCGTCTCGTTACACAGCTAGATGACCTTAAAGACCAAAGAGCCCTCGTCCTGGAAGATATCAAACGGGCCATGGCAGACAAAGACTTCAGAGAAAACGCCCCGCTCGACGCCGCCAAAGATCAGCAGGGTATCGTAGAACTCCGCATCCGCGAACTAGAAGCCAGCATCAATAACGCACAGATCCTGCCTGAGGGCGCGTCCTCCAAGGTCGCCCGATCTTCGGTCGGCGCCAAGGTTACTCTCAAAGACACCAACTCCGGGAAAACCCTAGCCTACACACTGGTGGATGTCCGAGAAGCAGACGTCTCGGAAGGCAAGATTTCCACCACCTCCCCGGTGGGTCAGGCCCTACTAGACCGGATGGTCGGCGAAGAAGTGACCATCAACGTCCCCAAAGGCACCCTCCGTTATTTGGTGCAACGAATCACCGGCTAAATCCTGGACTGCTCAGAGACGAAAAGGACCGCCTCACAAGGGCGGTTTTTTCTTTTGGCGAATTATGAGCTGGCGTATGACCGGTGAATGACTGGACATAATAATGGCAAATAAAAAGGCGCCCTAAAAATGGGCGCCTTTTTGATGTCCCGAACTCCGAATGATATCGCGCTAGCTGAGACCTTCCATCACAGCGAAGATATCTCTGGGGTCCGGCAGGGTGCCGGGTTCATACAACTCACGGAAGCGCACTACGCCCAGTTTGTCGATGATGATTACTGCCCGCTTGCTGGCCCCGCGCTCTTCGTTCCAAAGGTCATACGCCTTGCTGACCTCGCCCTTGGGATGGAAGTCGGACAACTCGGGATAGGGAAGGCCACCGAGCGCTGTGCTCCAAGCACGGTGGGACGGAACTGTGTCGCAGCTTATGCCCAAGACCTGAGCATTATTATCCTCGAACCGTTGGTATTCCTGTCGGAACGAGGTCGCCTGCGTGGTTCAACCAGAGGTGAAGTCGAATACGTGGAAAGAAAGAACAACTATCTTCTCGCCCTTGTAGTCGGCCAGGGAAACGTCCCCATCGGGGGAGGGAAGTTTGAAATCGGGGGCTACATCGCCAACTTCTGCCGGCATATTCCCGCCTTTATTAAATAAGATTTGGGCGCTCTCCAAGAAGCCCAACAGATTATACCGCACAATTCTACAGCAGACACCTACCTAAGATGATTTTGTGCTCCACCAAAGCGGCGAAAGACCCCATGATATACTTGCCCGCGTTGCCTCCAGAGAGAATTGATGCGCCCGTGGTTGGTTTTGAGTGAGGTGTACGTGCAGGCGGTGTTCAAAAGCGGGGTATATCTTCCTGACTTAGACCTTTGGCTAGACTCGACGAGAAAGCGCGAGTTCAGTCTGATCTCACACGCCCATTCAGACCATACCGGACGCCATAACCGCCCTGTTCTCACCCCCAACACGGCCACCTTGTTGGGGGATTACCTCAAGAACTCCGACCCGGTCCTCCTCCCCTATCACCAGCCCTTAGACGCTCCGGAATATACGATGACCCTCTACCCGGCCGGGCATTGTCTCGGCTCAGCGCAGGCGCTGATCGAGTCGAAGGCGACTGGAGAGAGGCTGCTGTACACCGGAGACATCAAGAGCCGGACCAGTCCCACCAATGAACCCTTGGAAGCAGTGCCCTGCGATACCCTGGTCATGGAGGCCACCTACGGCCGCCCCGAGTATGTTTTTCCACCCGAGGAACAGGTCTTGGACACGGCCTATAAGACTTTGCGGATGTGGTTGTCCCGGGGTGATCGGCCTGTGGTTCAGGGTTGGCGGCTGGGCAAGTCCCAAGAGCTGCTCCACCATCTGCTCGGCAACGGCTTTGACGTTCTGATCGAGGAGAGCATCTATCTGGGCACCCAGGTCTACCTGAACGCCGGAGTGAAATTTCCCGGCCAAATAAAAATGTTTGAAGGCGAATGGCCCGACGGCTGGGTACTGTTGTTCCCTCCGGGAAAGCGCCGCGAGGCCCTGAAGGGCTTCACCCGAAAGCGGACCTTGGAGATGACGGGATGGGCGACCTCGGGCACCATGCCCTGGGGCCGCAGCGCCGATGCCAGCCTGCCCTACAGCGACCACCCCGACTTCAATGAACTGGTGGCCTACGTCGAAGCTGTTGCGCCCAAGCAGGTCTATACCGTGAACGGCTTCCCTGAATTGGCCGCCCAGCTAAGGGAGTTGGGCTACCCGGCGGTTCACCTTCCGGGCCGGGGCCAAAAACAAGACACCGGCTTTCAGATGAAACTGGTGTAGACCAACTAGCCTTGGATTAGACGCACTCCGTCTGATGGTCGCAACTGCCATCGGTTCAGTTAAAATAACGGCCTGCAGACACGGCCTTGATCAAATAAGGAGATTTCTATTCTATGACCAATGAGATATTGCGCACTCTTTTGCCAATCGCAGGATGGGATGAAGAGCGCACTCAGGGGCTTACGATAACCGGAGGGACCGACCCCATACTGCCAACTTCGTTTCGCATCGGAGATACCAGCACCGCCGCCTTAAGCGCGGTTGGCCTAGCTGTTTCCGATCTGTGGGAGTCCCGCACGGGACGCCGCCAAGAAGTAGCGGTAGATGCCCGCCGGGCGACCGCGTCATTACGCAGCGGCAAGTACATGCAGATGGACGGCGCCAGCGTGTCGACCGAGCGCAACACCGTGATGGGCGTCTATCCCACTAAAGACGGCCGCTGGAGCTATCTTCACTGTAACTTCCCCAACCACCGCGCCGCCGCTCTCAGTGTATTGGGCGTGGCGGAAGACCGGGACGCGGTGACTAAGGCGGTGGCCAAATGGAACGCCCAGGACCTGGAAGACGCGATAATTGAAGCCGAAGGCGCGGGCGGCATGGTGCGCACCATGGAAGAATGGGCGAAACATCCCCAGGCCGCGGCCATCGCCAATCTGACTCTGATGGAGATCGTCAAATTAGCGGACAGCCCGCCGGAGGCGTTGCCTGAGGGCAGCCGACCGTTGTCGGGAGTCCGGGTGCTGGACCTGACGCGGGTACCATGAC